>JAKMFF010000299.1 GCA_022425585.1 Candidatus Poseidoniaceae archaeon | reverse complement strand
CCTGCACCAGCAGCGCCTATGCCAGCACCACCAATGCCGGCAGCACCAGCGCCAGCGGCACCACCAATGCCAGCAGCACCTGCGCCAGCAGCCCCAGTAGCGCCAGCCGCTCCGGCCCAGCCGAAGCACCAAAGTACCCCAGAAGTTAGAGAGAGACTTTCTGCCGTCGGTGCGATTGCCCAAGCAATCAGCGCCGAAGTACAGAAAGTAATTATTGGTAAATCTCACGTTATTGACAACGTATTGGTTAACATTCTCTCCAACGGTAATCTGTTGTTTGAAGATTATCCAGGTTTGGCTAAGACACTGATGACCAATAC
This sequence comes from Candidatus Poseidoniaceae archaeon, assembly GCA_022425585.1. The sequence continues at coordinate 5,177 of JAKMFF010000299.1, read as the reverse complement.
CTTTGCAGATGCATTGGGTTGTGACTTCAAGCGTGTCCAATTCACTCCTGACTTGCTTCCAGCAGATATTACTGGAACTAACATTTATGATGCTAAGAAGGGAGAGTTTACTTTCAAACCAGGTCCATTGTTCTGTAATCTACTACTAGCGGACGAGATTAACCGTGCACCGCCAAAGACTCAAGCAGCTTTGCTTGAAGCAATGCAAGAAAAGCAAGTTACAATTGGTACTGTTACCCACAAACTTCCAGCACCATTTATTGTTATGGCTACACAAAACCCTGTCGAGCAAGAAGGAACATATCCATTGCCAGAAGCACAACTTGACCGTTTTATGTTTAAGATGTCTGTAGGATATCCAGACAGAGCAGATGAAGATGAGATCCTTTCCCGTCGTATCGCTCGTGGAAAAGACGCAGTAGATGTCGATGTAATTACTGACCCGCAAAGAGTTATTGCTATGCAACAAGCTTGTGAAGACGTATATGTCGATCCAGCACTTAGAATGTACATGGTTGAAGTAGTCGCAAGAACAAGAGAAGATCCTAGAGTACTTGTCGGGGCATCGCCTCGTGGTTCTCAAGCGTTATTGAAAACTTCAAGAGCAGCAGCTGCACTTAGAGGCAGAGATTTCGTCACACCAGATGATGTTAAAGCAATTGCAGAACTTGCTCTTGCTCACAGAATAATTCTCAAACCAGAACACCAAATCAAGGGATTGGAATCTGGTGAAGTTATTCAAACAATTCTGAGAGAAGTACCAGTTCCAACTGTTTGATTATTCATTTAGGTGTTAATCATGTGGAGCCGAAAATCAGCAATGCTAGGAAGTCTAGCCATAGCAATGTATTTGCTAGGCTTGACGCTTAGAAATGAGCAATTAGTGACAATTGCTGTGGTGATTTTTGTCTTCTTAACATGGGCAGCATTGTTTGGCGGCCATGCAGATGTTGCATCTTCAGGCCGCAGGTCAGATGAATGGTCAGGTGAAGAAGGAATGGCACTAGGAAGCGTAATTGCGATGAGAAAACTGTCAAGTGCAAGATTGTTTGAAGATGGAGAATTAAGTGTTACATTGAGAATGCAAAACGATTCACCTCTGGCTAAAATCTTGGAAGTACGTGACAGGGTACCTGAAGTGATGAGGATTAAAGAAGGTTCAAACTACATTCTAATGGAATTAGGGCCAAGAAGAGAGACTTTTATTGAATACACTATTGAATGTCCACTTAGAGGATTTTACAGCATCGGACCGGTCGCTGTAAGAATTCAGGATCCGTTTGGTTTATTCCACAAGGAAAAAGAAATGCATGTCTATGACGATTTCCTTGTGTTTCCAAAAATGGAGGACCTCAAAGAAACCTTTGTTAAGTCAAGAGTCCCTAAAATCTTCACAGGAGCAGTCAATATTAGGCAACCTGGTCCAGGTTCAGAATTTTATTCTTTGAGGGAATATTTCGAAGGAGACTCCTTTAGAGCGATAAATTGGTCTGCATATGCAAGGTCTGGTAAATTGATGGTCAATGAACGAGAAAGAGATGCAGTTTCAGATATCATCATAATCGTCGATTCTAGAGCGGTTGCAGAAACAGGACCTGTATCAAGAAATGCTTTGGTCTATTCAACCAGAGCTGCAGCGTCTCTAGCCAAGTATTTCCTAAGTAGAAGAGATTCTGTGGGAGTGATTGTCTATGGTGATGAAGTCGTTAGTGTCGATCGTGATACAGGAAAGAAGCAATTGTACGTCATTCTAACTAAGCTAGCAGGAGCGGTAGCAAGAGGTAATATTCCGTTGCAAGTAGTGGTAAACAGAATTCTGCCCCACATTAACAAAGGTAGTCCAATAATTTTCTTATCTAACCTAGAAGATGACCCAACTATTGTCAGCGCTCTTCGAGATTTTAGAGCAAGAAACTTCGACGTTACTGTTCTATCCCCGTCCTCTCTTGAATTTGAATTTGATGCCAAGCGTATTGACCGTACGGGTTATGAAGTTCTCAAAACAGAGAGAGATGTTCTAATCGGCGAATTAAGAGGTTTGGGAGTCAACATTATGGATTGGGAGCCAGATATGCTCTTATCGACCGCTTTGGCTGGAGCAAGAGGATTCTGAGGTGAAGTTATGACTATGAACAAACCATCTGGAGATACTAAAATATTGTATGATGGTAAGACTGTAAGGTCTTCTGCTCCATCAAGGAAAAAACTTGCAGGACAGGCAGGACTTGGTTCCGAGATTCCTAAAGATGCGATTCCAACTGTTGAAATGCCCACATTCATTGAAAGCTTACTGGGTGGGCCATTAATTCCAAAGACTAAATTTTTACCACCAGATAGAATGGTACAAAATCTTCAATTAGCCGTATATGGTGTTTTAGTCGCTTTGTCTTTACTAACCTATATGGTATCGCCTCCTGAAGGTACATTATGGTACATGGTTACTGGAAGTTTAGCAATTTCATTCATAATGCAAATTGTAATTATTGTTATCGCAGCTGGTGCAGGATTTTGGGGTACGATGCAGAGGGATGCGAGATTTACCTTAGTAAGTAATCTATTTTTCATCCTAGCAATCATGAGATTTGCTGCATCAAAGGTTTCGCTCGCTAGTGACCCATTCGACCTTCAAGATAGCCCAGGACTGCTTAACATACTAGTGGTAAGTTATGCTGTCTTACTAGTGATGTACTTCGAACTTGCCAATGGTGTAATTAGGTATTCAATGCTAGATACTAGTATTAGAACCAATGAAGTATATGTGATGAATCCTAAGAAGATTGTCGGAAAATATCACCGCTCGTTAATTATCAATCCAATCTCTGCGGCAGTACTAGCAATTATTGTACTCTCAGCAAATACTATTTTACCATTAATTGTTGGAATCTTTTCCTCAGATACTGCAACTAGATTGGAAGAGTCGGTAGAACTAATTTCGGTATACGGCGTTGCTTTGGGGACGTTCTTTGTATTTTGTGTAGTAGGCGGTTTATTCGCGCTTAATCTACCAAACCACTTACAAAAGTTTAGAGAGAAGCGAGCCGAGTAAGCCTAAACTGATTTACTATTAACCAAAACTTGTGATAAATCTTTCATCAGTTTTTTTATGTCACGTGTGTCAGCAATATATTGAACTGAAAGTTCTGTGCAGTTTAGATATGACATCTCTGTACTGAATTGTGTGACATAATCGATTTTTTTGTTTACCAAATCTTTGTCACTAGTCCCAATAAAGGAAATTAAGCATGAATGGTTGGTTGTATTGGATACAGGTAGTGATTTCCTTATGATCTTATGAGCCAATGCAGATTGCTGCTGAGATACCACAATATCTACACTTGAAGGATTTGATTTTATCGACCAACAAGTAATATTATTATTATCTAATTCAATCAATACTTGACCAAGTTTCTTACTTTGGTCTTCAATATCGCCCGATTGTGCAGTAATACAAGATATACTCCTCATACAACCGATGGCTTTTATCTCACCAGACTGAATTATGTTTGGACCAATAATTGTTGGGGCATTATTATTGATTGGTGAGTTTAGATTCCTAACTTCAATTGGAATTCCAACATCCTTCAACGGAATCATTGTAGTATGGTGGATTACTGGAGCATCAAGTCTAGACAACTCTCTGGCTTCATCATATCCAAGATATGGAATCGAATTAGTAGAAACAGCCCACCTTGGGTTAATTGAGAGTATACCATCAACATCTTTCCATAGAATCAATTTCTTTGCATCCAGTATTCTTGCAATTGCTGCGGCGGAATGATCGCTTCCTCCTCTACTAAGTAGAGCCAATTGGCCATCTAGCCCCTCGCCAAACCACCCAGTTACCACCGGAATTCCGGTGAAAGCAGAATAATCCAAGGTTTTGATTGATTTTTCGATATCCACATTACTCGCCGAGTTTACGCCATTAAGACATATCCCGATATCTTCAGAACCCACAGGATGGGCTTCAAGGCCATGTTTGCGTAATTCATTGGCCACTACTAATGCAGATAGCCTTTCTCCTGCTGCAAGCAGTGTGTTAATATCGACTGTGCTTTCAGGGTTTTTGGATAATTTCAAGAGAGATTTATCAATGCCTTGCAAGACATTAGCGAACTTTTTCGCGAATATTGACTCTTCTATATCACTTGAGAAACGAATATGTTGTTTTTTCAAATCAGAAACTAACTTAGTGGCGTATCTCGGTTCATTTGCCGCTCTAATTAATCGGTCAGTGGCACCCCATAGAGCAGAGACAACAATTACAGAATTACCTTTCTGTGCTTCAATTATTGATGAAATACGGCTCAAGTCTGAAGAATCTCTCAGACACGATCCACCAAATTTGTGAACTGTTACATCATCTATCAAGGAATTCACCTCGTAGTGCTAAATCACAAATAACTAATTTAGCCATTGCTTCCACTACTGCAACGGCTCTTGGAGCTAAAACTGGGTCATGCCTGCCTTTGACTTTTAGTGACTCTATTTGGTTTGTTTTGACATTCAAAGTCATCTGTTCTTTGGCAATGCTTGATGGTGGCTTAAATGCTATTTTTACATATAAATCAGAGCCAGTTGATAGTCCTGCTAACGCGCCATCTGGTTTGCTGCCTATTAACTGAGGATGGTCCTTGTCTCCTCCCCATGAATCATTGTGGTCACTTCCTGTCATTTGGACTACCGAAAAACCTCTACCGAATTCTACTCCGCGCGCTGCTGGTATAGACATCATTGCTCTTGCTAGGTAAGGCTCAAGTCCGTCAAACCATGGCTCACCAATCCCAAGTGGCATTCCTGAGATTTTTAATTCTACTTTACTGCCAACTGAATCTAGATTCCTTCGATGCTGTTCTACTACATTTATCATTTCTAGTGCCGCAGTTTTATCTTGGCATCTAATAGCTTTACATTCATCAGTCGCCCATTTCGGTTCACATTCCAATAACGGTTTGGAGTCAATGCTGCCAATAGAACAAACATGAGCATTGATATTTATTCCCAGTTGCTCAATTAGCGGGGTAATTATTGCTGATGCGGCAACAATAGGTGCAGTCAGTCTTGCGCTAGACATTCCACCGCCTCTAAGGTCTGCCTCACCATTAGTTCTCTTCAGCATCACCATATCTTGATGTCCAGGTCGTGGATGGTCTGGCAAAAAAGAATAATCTTTAGTT
>JAKMFF010000277.1 GCA_022425585.1 Candidatus Poseidoniaceae archaeon | reverse complement strand
ATTCAGCGTATGGTGTGGACTTGCCACAGCCTCTTTGGTCAAATTGAATTATGTCAAATTTTTCTGGATTAAAGTATTGGCGATATGCGGGTTGAGAACCACCGCCAGGACCACCGTGGATGACGATTACTGGCTGACCTTCAGGATTGCCGCTACGTTCCCAAAAAATTGTGTGCAAACTGGATACTTGTAGCATTCCTGTTACATGTGGTGAAATTTTCGGATACAATACTATGTCTACTGATGGTTTATCGCCCATGTACGGACTTTATACTCGCAGTTGGTAATGTTTTTTGATAGATGACACGATTTATTGGGTGAGTCTAACAGGAGGAAACATGGAGAGAAGACCGGCAACTGATGTGTTCCACGATTGGGCTTTACGAGGTAAAGATGAGGGGATGGAACGGGGTCATGCGCTATCTGTTGGAGAAATGATCGATTTTATTTCGGTAAAGTCTGAACAAAGTGGTACTAATTTCTCTGCGGTAGATGTTGGGTGCGGAAACGGGTGGGTTGTCAGAATTTTGGCCGATAATCAGTTCTGTCAACAAGCAATTGGTATCGATGGTGCAACAGCCATGATTGAGAAAGCCAAGTCAATTGATAGTGAAAATCAATACATTTTGGCTGGACTACCAGGTTATACTCCAAACCAAAAATTCGACTATATTCATTCAATGGAATTCCTATATTATTTAGGTGAACCAGAAAAAATGCTCAAAGCATTCCATGATGATTGGTTGAAAGATGGGGGCTGGGCTGTAATTGGCATTGACCATTACATGGAAAATGAAGATAGTTTGTCGTGGCCCGAACATGTAGGAGTAAATATGGCAACAAGGACCATCAATCAGTGGGAGAATGCTTGGAGTGATGCCGGGTTCGATAACGTTGAGCACTGGATTGCTGGAGGAGAGGACGGCGTCACGCTAGTCTTTGTTGGACAGAAATCCTAAGCAATTTCACTATTCCAACAAGACATTGCATGCTCGAAACTCATTCTTGATGAGTCGGTTAAATCAGATGGTTGAGCAGCCAATTCTGCAATCCATGTTAGTTGTTCTGACAACTCTGTTTTACACTGCTCATACTCCTCCTCTGTCATTTCAACTGTTCTTCCTGAAGCTGCAATCAATAATGCTGGAGGTAGGATAGACCTACGTTGTGCAGCCGGCTTTTCAGCCTCTATTGCTTCTAATGCAGATGAATATAGTGTTAATTGATACTGATATTTTTGTAATATTTCTGCTTCTGCTTCGGTACTTGGGTAGTGCCCATGCAAATCGCCCGAGAATTGTTGTAACGGAGTTCCTTGGTTTGGGTTTTCATAATTAAAACCGAATAAACAACCAGTTGTTTTCATGTCAACAACTTGTAGATAACCATGGCCATCCGGACTAGAATAAGCCATCACTAAATCCGCCCTACCTTCGAACATAATACTGACGTTGCTAACTTTGGTAATGTCGTGAATTTCGCAGTCTCTTAGTATCTTGCGTGATGATTTGTCCAGCTTTGCTTCGTGATTGTATAAAAATGGTAATTCAGTCCTTAGCCCCTCTGCTGTACGCAGGTGTTTTGATGCCCCAGCAGCATAAATACCAGTCAAACCACGATCAATAAGCTGAGCGATTTCATGCATTCTTTTACGGGTATAATTATATGATTTAGACGAGGTTGTATCGCCTTTAATTATCCCAAATTCACCCATCACTAATTCTACTGAAGCCACGTCTGTTAATTTGTTGTCTGGCTGATTTAGCCAACTACTTGGCAATGGTAAAACTGGATTGGCGTTAAATTTACTTGGGTTATCTAGACTGATTTCAACCAATCTGTGCATCATTAATCCGAACTCAACAGGGCTTGGATAATCACTTGTCTGGACAGATTTTGGTTTAGGATGCTCTAGTAACTTTGATAATCTGGCATTATTCCATTCTCCTAGATTATTTGGCCAATGAATATGCCGACATTTTACACTCGTATCTAAAGTATTAGCGCCTAGTCTTAAGATATGGTTGACAGAATTATTTTTGTGAGGTTTCGTTGGTATTATCTTTCCATTATCCAATATATTCTCCATAGTCGCCCATCTAGTGATTGCGCCGGTTGGTTCATCGTCAATGAAACAGTTAGGTGAATCGAAGATGGCGATTGATCTAATATTATCGCTACCAATTTGTGCGTTAAAATAGAGGCTAAATGGGTCAATTGCTAACTGCTTTTTACCATAGCTAACAAGCGGCTGATCAATAATATCTCCTTCGTTTAACCATGGTGAATCGATAATCTGATTTGAATGCGCTAAATATCTAAGGCCTTCCATCCACATGTGCCCCATGGTTTTTTCAGATGGTTTGCTGGTGAACTGAAGCAATCCTGTAGCTTCGCACAAAGTTCCTGAGTTCGTTGAGTTGCCCACTATAATTAGGTGATTCTCAACTCTGGTCAAAGCCACATAGAATTCTCTTCGACGTTCTGCTTGGCTTTGAGCTCCATCAATACTCTTAGCAAACTGCCACAGCCCGTCATCGGGCCGTTCTATGGATGCCCAGGGGTTTATTCGACCTGAGATTATCTCTGGAGTCACAAGTACGTTATCTTTAGCAGTAATCGATGAGTCATACTGCCCGGCTTGAAAAATTCCAGAAACTACGATAACCTTTGATTCTAGTCCTTTGGCTCCGTGAACTGTCATTATTTTAACCGCCCCAGATGACGGAATAGTCGTTGCCTGTGGGCCTTTTCTGCCCAAGTTATCCAATATTTGCATCTGAGCATAAATTTCCGCTGGATTATGTCCGCATTCTTTGCCTATATCGTGTACTAAATTACACCATAATTCGGCATTTTGTCGTGAAGAGTCATCCGGATAGGCATATAATAAATCTGAATTGTCAAGAATCTCATTTAATATTTGATGTACATTGGTGCCGATTAATTGACTGCCGCAGTGGTTTAGTAGATTTTTAGTTGGTTTGTTATTGGTCCAATCGGCCATGTCGTGCCACCAGTTACTTGATTGCGATTTAATACTGAAAAACCGGTGGATTTCTTTATCAGAAAAGCCCATTATTGGTGTTTTGGCCAGTGATGCTGCGGCGAATTTAGACTGTGGATGTGCAATGAGGTCCAAAGCAGACATGAGGTTTTTTACAATTGGTTGGCCAAGTAAACGCCCTTGGCGGTCAGATACAACTGGTATAC
>JAKMFF010000274.1 GCA_022425585.1 Candidatus Poseidoniaceae archaeon | reverse complement strand
CGGTAATATTTGTATCCTTGTCCATATCAATTGATTCGGATAGATTGCAAGGGGTTATCCAAAACCCCTTTGCATTTTATTTTCTAGTACAAAGGGGATTCAGTGGGTCGATACAGACGCTACCCACTGAATCAATTGAATTGACGATAAATTCTTCTTAGTTTAGTCGCCGAAGGAACATGAGTGTATGGAGTGATTTCAATTTGTACTGGCCGGAGATTCTTTGAGTTCCATAATTTATCAAAACCTGCCATTGAAAGGTCGGTTAATCCTTCAGGTTTGAGTTGAATTTCGATTTGGTCAGGTGACTTTTGGATGGCGATATAATCGGTAATTTCTTCACTCATCTGCATTATTGCTCGGCGAATCAAATCTGGTACTACTAACTCTGGCGTATCATCAACTTTGCTTAAGTGAAACATATCATCAGAACGACCCATAATCGCATCAATAACTTCCCTAGTATCGCCGCAAGGACATACTTTATTGGAAGTTACCAAAATATCATTCAGCCGGTAACGAATTATTGGTTGTGTTTTACGTTTGAAATCTGAGATTATTGGATGATACCAGCCTTTTTCCTCATCAATCCATTCTTTTTGAATCACCATCAAATCCTCATTCAAATGTAAGGTACCATGCTCGCAAGTAGCCGCAATTTCCCCTTCTGTTGAGGAATAGAATTGATGTAAAGTTAAGGCAAAATGCTGCTCTATTTTTGCTCGGTCAACATCTTCTAAGACTTCAGCAACCGAGACCATTTTTCTCACCTTGATTGGGGAATCGATATCAGCAAAATAACTCAACACACTTGGTGGGCCCATCAGTATGTCAAGTTCATCCTTGATGATACTGTCATGTAGTTCATCTAACGGTTTCATTAGATCGTAAAAACTGAATTTAATTCGATTGGAACCAACTGACTCAAAGGTATTGGAATTAGCACGTAAAATTAAACCGATTTTATAGCGCTCAAATATTGAACCATCAAGACCCCTTGATAACATGAAACCGGCCCATGAAGCCTGTTCTTTTTCACTGATGAAATGCATACCCCTTGAGCCGCTAGTGCCTGAGGAATAACCAATTGAATACGGGCCAATTTTGGGAGAAAAATCACGATTTTGTTCAGCCTTGTCGGCTAATTGTCTAGCTTGATTCACATCTAATCGAGCCGTCAACAAATCAGCCAAGTTGTCCATCATAATCGATTTATCAATCAAGGGGAATTTTGCCCATTCATCATCTGATAACCCTTCCCAGTGCTTGGCGTAAAACGGCGAATTTTTCCTTACAAAACTTACTTGTCGCTTCATTCCCTTACGCTGTATTTTTTCAATACGTTGTCGGCTGTGAAATTTCTTTGGGGTAGTAAAATAGCGAAATAAAGTCCTAAGTTTACTCATTCCAACTCCTCCATGCCTTCCTCGAAGGTTTTTACTGGCTGCCAATCAAGTGCGGCTTTTGCACCTGATATGTCTAGTGTTAGCGAGCCTGTGACCTGCCTTAGGCCATATGGTGTTAGGGTTGGCTCATAGGGCTTGCCCGGAATTATTGACGCTACAGCACTTGTTATGTGGGCAAGTAGGAACATTGGCCAGTAAGGCAATTTACGCTGCCGAAAGTTTCCTGGAAGCTTATCAGTATAGGTCTGCATAATCGAATTGAAAGTTTGTGGATCACCATTAGAAATATTGTAAAATTTACCTAAACTACTCTCTGGGGCCTCGATGGCAAGACAGACAGCATCGACAAAATTTGACAGACAAGTGACATCGATAAGTCCCTCACCATTACCGATTGTCCGGTAATTATTTTTACCAATCAGTCGCTTTAATCGCGGCAATAATGTTTGATCTCCAAGCCCAAATACCGCTCTTGGTCTAAGGCCTATCCACTGATCCTTGGGTTGTGATAAACAGAATAATTCGGCATCATACTTACTTGCTCCATAATGGTGTTTGGGTCTGAATTCTAGTTCAGGGGTTTCATCTGTATGTGGCTTGTCATGATTCATGCGGTCAAAAATTGACGCCGAAGAAACCATCACTATACGAGAAACTGAATTTTGTTGGCCTGCCTTGTAGACATTTTTTGTTCCCTCTACATTGGTTTGGAAAAAACGCTTTTTATTGCCAAAAGGTGCTGCATAAGCCGCACAATGAATAATGACATTGCAATTTTTTACTGCTGCAGTTAACTCTGCTAAATTGGTTATGTCACATATTTTCATAATAAAATTTTGATTTTGCATAGCAGTGATTTTCGATTGATTCCTACCGATACCGACAACCGAATAACCGGCTTCTCTAAGCCTAAACATAATTGCCTTGCCAAGTGTACCAGTAGCACCTGTAACCGCTATGTTCATACTTTCACCCCGTTATTTATGAGATATATTTCTCCACATTAAAACCATCAAGGTTGGCCAAGAAATTGCTAAAAACCAGGCAAGCCAAACGGGTAGCAAAGGTGGACTATCAACATCGACTGGAATTTCAGTAAAGCTTGATTGACCATCAACATCTAACCAGACCTCTAATGTTTGATTGCCAGAAAATGGGAATTTAACCTGCCCATTCCATATCGAATGATTATTTCTATCCTCAAAAACTGTCCGCATCCTAACAGTGTCTTTTTCTGTTGGATAAACCAGTACTGTCCATGCA
>JAKMFF010000256.1 GCA_022425585.1 Candidatus Poseidoniaceae archaeon | reverse complement strand
CTCCATAGCATCTCCAGCTATACCTAACACCGTTGCTTCATCACCTTCAACCAGTTTTGCGAACTTACCCATTTCACCAGCAAAGTCATACGAACCTGCTTTACCAACCCATGACTCACTTAGTACTAATTCTACTAATACTTCATCTGTTAAATTTTCAAATTCTACAATTGATTGATTGAGGTGAAATTCCCACTCCCCTTGATGGAAAATACCAGTAGCAGACCAAACCCTATGTCGGCGACCTGACAGCCGGTGTAACATAGCAGCAGCTTGGATAGCATCGTTTGCTTTACCCATAGCTAAGCCGTCAGAGTCGGGGTCTTGGAGCATTGTATCGCTAACAATAACCAAATCAAAGTCCTGTGAATTTTTCACTGCCGCCGCTTTTTTTTGACATATTTCTAATATTTGTCCAGGAACGGTATCGGCATTCGAGGATTCATCAATCGAATCGACTGGTTGGCAATGAAGATCATGAAACAATGCTAACAACATCTCCTTGCGTCGCTTTGACGCTGAAGCAAGCCACACTCTCATGAGGTTAAGCGGTTCATTATACTGAATCAACATTGTTATTTTTGTATGACCTTCTTTTTAGACATATTCAAGTGATTGATAGCAATCCGACAAACGGTGGCCGAATGTCTGGACTAGAAAGAATACCCACACACATTGAAGGATTAGACGAAAATATGCAGGGCGGAATCCCACAAGGACACATATGCTTGGTGGCAGGTGCGTCTGGAGCGATGAAGTCGAGTCTGACTTTTTCCATGCTTTACAATGCGGTATTATACGGAGAGACTAGTGGAATCTATATTACCTTAGAGCAAGGAAAAGAATCGCTGCGCGCCCATATGAGCAATATGGGAATGAATGTTGATGACCCTAGAGTTAGAAATCGTATTGCAATTATTGACTTAGTAGATTTAAGGGTTCAACTTGATGAACAAGGCATGAGTAATCGAGTAGATTGGATGGGCCAATTGATCAAACAATTGACTTCGTATCGACAATCTATCGGGTTTGAATTGCTGGTGTTTGACTCATTAGGTGCATTCTTCACCCTGACAAAAATGGAAAATCCTCGGGATGAAATTTTCCGATTATTTGAGGCGGTTAGAAGGCTAGGATTGACCTCTTTCTTCATCTGCGAAATGACTGGAGAGGACCACAAGCAATTCGGTGAATATGGCATTGAAGATTATCTCGCAGATGGGGTTATCCATCTGGTAATGGAACGTTCTAATGACGATGTTAGTAGAAAATTAAGTGTCATCAAGATGCGACACACTAACCATATTCTAGGATATAAACCGTTCACGTGGAAGTCTGAAGAGCAGAGATTTACCACTCTTTAATCATTCAACAGTAACTGATTTTGCCAGGTTTCTTGGGCGGTCTACATCACAGCCAAGTGCTATAGCGGTATGATAAGCGATTAACTGCAGAGGAATTACCGAAAGCATTGGCGAAAGATAATTATTGACTTGCGGAATTGCAATATTTATGTCTCCCTCACCACTAATATCGTCACCAGCCTCGTGAATTAAAATTATCTTAGCACCTCTAGCTCGGCATTCATGAATTGCTGAACGTGACTTTTCTTTGACATGGTCATTTGGCACGACGAAAATAACAGGGCTACCCTCTTCTAACAATGCTATTGGACCGTGCTTCATTTCCCCTGCAGGATATGCTAGGCATGGAATGTAAGCCACTTCCATTAACTTCAGTGCGCCCTCTTTAGCCACTGGTGCCGATATCCCTCGGCCGAGAAACAAGACACACTTAGCATGTTTAACCAAATCAACGGCTTCCATTATTGGTCCTTGATTATCTAAATACTCTTCAATTAAGTGAGGTAGTTGCTGAAGATTGTCGATAACTTCCTTGCCCTTTTCTTTGCTTAGGGTTCTTGAACGCCCAACTTGAATTGCAAAAATTGTTAGGGCAGTCACCATATTAGAGAAGGCCTTAGTCGATGCTACTGCCTGCTCGGGTCCTGAGTGAATGTAAACACCTTGACCACACAATCTGGCAATTGTTGAACCGACTACATTTACCACGCCGTGAACTTTACCGCCTTTGAGTAAGATTTCCTTTACCGCTGATAATGTATCTGCTGTTTCTCCCGACTGCGATACTGCGAAATGTAGAGCATTGGGGTTGATTACCGGCTCATTGGTTCTAAATTCACTAGAGATATGAGCCACAGATGGAATTCTTGCAAGTGATTCAATCAAAAAGCCGCCGATTTCTGCCGCGTGATTTGCGGTACCACAGCCAAGTAGTCTAACGTGTGGAAGTTTGGAAAGTTCGAGTGGCGTCATATTAAGCCCGCCCAGTCTACCGTTACCTCTAACTCTATCAAAACGTCCGTTGATACATTGCCTTAGCGCGTCTGGTTGTTCATAAATCTCCTTCAACATGTAATGTTCAAAGTCACCGAGTACCGCTTCTTCCCATTCTTCTTCTAGAATAGTAACATCTGTATCAAAAGAATGTCCGTGAATGTTACTCATAGTGATATTATCATGGGTCAAGGTAGCGATATCGCCATCTTCCATGAATACAACGCGCTGAGTATGCGAAGATAGTGCATGAGGGTCACTTGATACGAAAGTCTCTCCATCACCTTGTCCAATGATTAGAGGTGAGCCATTTCGAGCACAGACCATAACATCATGCTCTAAGAAAATAGCACAAAGCCCCCAGGTCCCAACCAGTTTAGAGAGCGTCCTACGCAATGCTTTGGTTGGTGAATTATCTCTGGCCAGTTCATATTCTAGAATATGTGAAATCACCTCGGAATCCGTTTCACTGTGGAATACCACCCCTTTTTTTGTCAGTATAGATCTAAAAATCCGAGCGTTTTCTATTATCCCATTGTGGACTATCACAACCTTACCGTTTTCTGATAAATGCGGGTGGGCATTTGGATCGGTTACGCCCCCATGGGTTGCCCATCTGGTGTGGGCAATTCCGACATTCCCGGGTATTTCCTTTGGTAGAATCGATTGTAATTCTGCAACCTTACCTATTTTCTTGTAAATTTTAAAATCACCGTTTTTTATCGCTATACCTGAAGAATCATACCCTCGATATTCGAGTTTGCGCAATCCTTCTACCAAAATAGGGGAGGCTTGTTTAGGCCCCATATATCCAAAAATACCGCACATGAGAATACCTACAGTTGTACAATGCTAGAACAGATTGGACATTCGACCTT
>JAKMFF010000239.1 GCA_022425585.1 Candidatus Poseidoniaceae archaeon | reverse complement strand
CAATGGCCCCTTGTAAGCAGGGTCCCAATCATATCTTTCACTGGTTTGTCTAAGGACAATAACACAAGAATTGATCATCATAAAAATCATAATTTTGAAACCCGATGCTAATTTTACTACGTCTTTTAATGGGACAAATAGTATTGCCAAACACATGGCAACACCAGTAATTATTATTGGTATGTGAGGTGTTTCAAATTTGACACTCACATCTTCAAGGGGTTGTGGCAGTAGGTTATCTCTAGCCATGGCAAACAGGAATCTAGAAGACGCTAAGATGCCAGCAAGAGCCATTGAAATCATAGTTAAAACAGATAATATTGCGGCAATAATACCAAATTCCGTATTGACTACATGCTCGGCAAAGACATAGATTGGGTCTTCGACGACCTTTCCGTCAACAATCCACCACTCGCCAGGAATACTAGCCATCATCAAAAATGCGATTAGGGTATAAATTACGGTGGCAATTAGCAAAGAAAGCATAATTCCTGCTGGTAGGTTCTTTTCCGGTTGCTTAACCTCGCCACCTATTGCTGCTACTTTGGTGACACCAGCATAGGCAACAAACACGAAGGCTGCGGTTTCAGCCAAAGTCCATATGTCGGTGCTAAATGCTCCGTCGATTGGTCTACTGGCGTCAAAGTTTGGCGAAAATAAAGATGCTACACAAATAAACATTAACAACGCAACAGTCATTATGACAATGGGAGTTTGAATTGCTTTTACTTTAGATACTCCAAGAATATTAACCACAGTGATTAGTACCAACGCTGAAATTGATAGAATCATTATGTCTATTTCTAAATCAAAATATGTTGTCACTGCAACAAAGTATGCTGAAAAACCAATTAAGGCAAAGGCTGATTTCAACAAAAATGATGCCCATAAACCCATTCCACTGACTGTTCCGATCATTGGTCCGTAGGTTCGCTCTAAAAATACGTATGAGCCGCCACTAGTTGGCATTCCCGATGAGAGTTCTGACTTTGATAAAGCCCCAGGTAAGACCACTGAAGCCGCTAATACAAAGGCCAACCAAATTCCAGGACCCATGATTTGAGCAGCAAATGTTGGTGTGACAAATATTCCAGGCAACATCGCTGAGAGTGATATGATAACAACGCCAGCCAAACCTATGGTTCTAGCCAAAGAACCTTTGATTTCTTCAGTTGCCCCCTTAATGTCGCCTGATACCACGCTTTTGATAATTTTTTCAACAGTATTTTTTGCCACATAACCCCTCCGATTTACGATACCAAATGACTGACTAATTGGTGTTAAGCAGACCCAGATTATATTCTATTGCCCAATATATGAAGGAGTACTTCCGGAATCCGGTAATTTAGATTTTTGCGATTACTTTCATTTCAACTGCAATTGGAGTTGGTAATGCTCGAATAGCTAGGGTAGTTCTGGTTGGTCCAACTTTACCAAGAGTGTCAGCCCAAACTTCGTTATAGCCCTTGAAATCACGGTCCATATCAATTAAAAATGATGTGACATCTAATACATTATCAATAGATGAACCCGCTTCTTCTAAGATACGCGAAATGTTATCGATTACTGCTTGAGTCTGAGCTTTAATGTCATAATCAAGAGATTTTCCATCGCCATCATGAATCGGTCCACCGGGTATTGCATTAGTACCCGGTTGCCTTGGTCCAACACCTGAGAGATAAAGCAAATCACCAACCCTTCTAGCATGTGGATATGCGCCAACTGGTTTAGGTGCTGCATCGGTATTTACTGAGCCTTCAGCATTTGTTGGATCCCAAAGTTCAGGTCCACTAACTGCGGGTGAGTGGGTGGTTGCCTCTTCAGTAGAGACTATGTTGTCCAATACGCCTCGTTCACCGGTGAACACTTCAACTTCATCTTCGTCATATTCCTTGTCACCCACTCCTGATGATGTTGGATTAAGGTGGACTACTGCGCATCCAGCACCATGAATTGCTTCGTATGCTAATACTTCTCCAGTCAGGTCGTTGCGGTTTTCATTCATTGCTGAAAGCCACCACATCGGCTTGAAGTTGACTACTTTTTGTACTCGGATTTGTTGTTGAATTGTCCGGGATAATTGGCCGACGTCTTCCAGTCTACCCTCGGTCAAAAATTCTAATATTTTCCTATTCCATTCATCATCTTTTAGCGAATGAATCCGATCATCTTTTGGATCAATATGTTCAGTAAACATTCTATTCGACAGGGACATTGCGGTTATTGCCACTGCCTTTCTGCCAGTCTTCTTGACTAAATCTCGGCAAGATTTAGCCAGTACAGTTGTCTCACTGCGGTCTGCGTAAACATTCGAGGAAACTATTACCGCAGGTATTTTATTATCGGGATTTAACAATGTTAGCGCGACTACAGAACCCACGTCAATGGGGAATCCACGATAGTTGACACATCTACTTTGCAATCCTCGAGAATGATTTTCAGCATTCCACAGAGCAGCAAACTCAGCATCGATATTAAATGAATAATTGATAGAACCTAAGTCATGAAAATCATGGTCAACCATTACCCATTCAGGATTTGGGTCTGAAATCATTTGATGACCGATTATACTTGGCCATGTAGTTGAATAAATTATCAGTAAATCTGCCCCGCTATTGGTGATAATATCGGCTGCTTCGTCATAGGCAGCCCGAAGTTTAGCCCAACCTTCATTTTGCTCTGGTGCTAACACAGTGTGAGGATGAACTGGCACAACGAATGATTCAACAATTTCACCACCAGACAATATTATTCCCCCTTGTGTTGGTATACTGGCCATTCAACAATTGCATTTCCAGTGCCGATTATGGTGCCGTATCCGTGAAGAATCGCTGGATAATCAGGCACTTCAAGAGTCGACAGTAGCCATGTGAAGGCTCCACCGTCGGTTTCAGCAATTGCTTGTTCGGTAAATTCTGGCATTTCATCGATAAGTCTTTGACATTGTCCAGATTTCATATAATCGATCATTCTCATGTCCCAAAGATGCATAGCATGGCTAGTAATATGTTCTTTACTCATGTCTTCAGGAATTTTTGACTCAGTGGTAAAGTGTCGATGAGACAGGGAATTACTCGCCAAAACAACTACTTTTTTACCACTCTCTAGTATTGCTTCTCTAGTGACTCTACCAAGTTCCATCATCATTTCCTGCATAACTTCTACTGAATAATAAGCTCTTGAGCGGTTGCTGGAGATCACCACTAGTGGCTTGTCCCATTCTGGCCTAAACATATGACCAGTGGTAATTGTCCCATAGTCAACTCGAAAATCAGGATTTGTCATCATCTTCACCGCTAAACCAGCCTCATGTGCTTTGTCATGAATTTGCGTGGCTAATTCAACATCAACGTTCATATCATAATGGTAGCGAAACAAGTTAGGGAATATCGGGTCAACAGAAAGGCTTTGAAAATTCTCTAAACCAAGGAAATGAGTTCCAATATAGGTTTGCCAATGTGGTGATAAAACTACTATAGCGTCATATTCCACGTCTTTTAGAGATTCACGTAATCTTTCATAGCCCCATCTCAGTTGTTCCCAACCGCCCTCAGCCACAGGCTCATTTTGTGATGGGTTTTCTGCGTAGACAATATGAGGTGGGTGGGGTGCTAAACAACCGGCAACAATCTCGCCTTTCGCCATAAGTAAGCCTAGCAGTAGGTTGCCTATATTTTGTACGGCTAGAATCTCCATGCCCTAAGACTCAAACACCAGCGCAGTTTGGCGACTCCATGGACGAGAAGGCGGGGGACATTCCAGTCTATGCTAGTTCGTCCAATGATTCTCAATTAGACCGAGTTGACGGTATTGATTTTCAAACTGGAATGCGGCATATCATTGCGCCAGCAGTGTTTGGAATGATTGTAGGAATAATATTCCAAGAATATATCACTCCCCAGTATAATTGGCCATCACCCCCCCAAGGTGCTATTTTATCATCAATAATTCTTTCACCGCTACTTTATTTTATTTTAGTAAGGGATAAAGCTTCTCGATGGTTCGAATATACCCTGGGTTTAGCCACACCAGGGACAATATTTTTCATGATTTGGTTTTCTGGATGGGGGGCGGTATTTTGTGGCGGTTATGGGGCGTTATTGCTTTGGGTTTGGATCTCAACTTCTTGGGGCAGATATCATTTGCCGCCGTTTAGGTATGGTGTATGGCACGCATTTGCGGTTGACATAGGTGCATTTTCTGGAGCCTTACTTGCCTACAGCATCGGTCTATGATGTGTAACTTTCTGATTCGTTAGGGAACTCACCTTGGCGCACATCATCGCAATATTGCTTTATTGCGCCGTCTATTTCATCAGCCAGATTCAAGTATCTGCGAAGGAATCTTGGCGAGAAATCCATAGTTATCCCGAGTAAATCATGCAATACTAGAACTTGACCATCACAATCAGGTCCCGCTCCTATACCGATGGTTGGAATATCGATTGCTTCACTAACCTTTTTGGCTAATTCGCGCGGTATTTTTTCAAGCACAACAGCAAAACAACCGGCTGCTTCCAGTATTTTAGCATCTTCAATTAATTTGTTAGCTTCTTCATCTTCTTTTGCCCTAACACTGTAGGTGCCAAACTTGTAAATTGATTGTGGAGTAAGACCTAAGTGGCCCATTACTGGGATGCCAGCAGTTAGAATTCGCTTTATCGACTCAGTAATTTCAGCACCGCCTTCAAGTTTAACTGCATGACCTTCAGCCTCTTTCATGATTCTGATTGCTGATTC
This sequence comes from Candidatus Poseidoniaceae archaeon, assembly GCA_022425585.1. The sequence continues at coordinate 1,244 of JAKMFF010000239.1, read as the reverse complement.
AAGGGCAATTGCCGAATTGCCTTGATAGGTTCCAAAGGGCATATCAACAACAATCAGTGCTCTATCTACGGCTCTCTTGACACATTGTGCGTGGTATATCATGTGGTCTAATGTCATAGGTACAGTAGTTACTTGACCTGCCATCACATTTGAAGCAGAATCACCCACTAGTATTACATCAACTCCAGCATTATCGACTAATTTTGCCAGTGAGTAATCATATGCTGTCAGCATGGTGATTTTTTCGTTAGCACGCTTCATTTCCTGAAGCGTGTGGGTTGTGACCTTCTTGGCTTTGCCGTGAACGGACATAGTTATTCCAGCAGCGCCGTTGATTTGAAACTCTCGCTTGATAAAATTGGCTCAAGCGTCCATTTCAGCCAAAAACCGGGTTAATTGTAAAAAAACTTCTTTAGAGTCTGCACATGATAATAACTGATATTTGTATTCAGGATCACTGATAGTTAATGCAGCAACGGCAAACATTGAGGTGGAGGAATCATCGATGACCATTTCAGTACGGTCTTCAATCCAATCGTCCAGAGTTTCTTTGTCGATCTGTAAGATGCCGCCAATCTTACTCAAGATTCCGTTCAGGGTATTTTTTAGTTCAGTTTGTTGAAATTTGGTTAATTCATCTTCATCTGGAAGATAAGTAACATCAGCAGAGAGGTACAATTTGGAATGCTCACTGTCCTCAGGAACACGCTCAAGTATGGTTTCTAGGTCTGGCAATATTCCTGCCTCCGGTATCAAATCAATCATTGATTCATCTTCAAACGGCGGCAGAATCGGCTCGTGCACCTTGTTGATTTGGAACCTTCTTCGTCCAACAAATTCAATGAAATGATTACTACCCTTTGTTTCATGGCTAATTATTTCAGCCTCGCAGCCAAACATTCTAGGGCCACTCCAACCGTTGTGAATTGCCATTGGATCTGTCATTACCATGCCAAAGGGTCTGTCATCGAGCAAGCAATCATCAAGCATTTGTCGGTATCTAGGTTCAAAAATCCTTAGACTCTGTATTTCTCCGGGCATAAGTACCATTGGTAGAACAAATAATGGGAGATTATCTACCCCGGACATAGAATAAAATATGCGGTTTTACTTTTGAAGATGTGTTCAATCATCTTTTACACATATGTTGCTTAATTCGGAAAAGAAATTCAATGACCAATCGCCGCCTTCTCTACCTACACCAGAATTTTTTACACCACCAAACGGCGTTCGCAGGTCTCGAT
>JAKMFF010000172.1 GCA_022425585.1 Candidatus Poseidoniaceae archaeon | reverse complement strand
TTAGAATGTAGTGCATGCAATCATACTTGGAAAGTTTCACTCTCAAGAACCGATGAATTACCTAAATGTAAAGAATGTAATAGTAAGGATATCAAAGAAATAAGCAGTGTGTCGCTGATTGACGAGCTTAGCGTACTTGCTGGGAAAGGTAATTCCAATGTATCTTTTGTTTCAACAGATACCGAAGAAGGTTCACAATTATTGCAAGGATTTGGCGGTTTAGCTGCCATCCTTAGGTATCCAGTGATGTGATAATATGGAACTATTGAGATCTCATGTTGAACTATTACTGGATAATGCATTACCCAATATAGGCATTACTAATGATGCTTGGAAATCGATGATAAGCCCTTCAAGAGAAAAAGACATGGGCGACCTTTCTCTGCCATGTTTCGCCTTTGCCAAACAATTGTCAATGGCGCCTCAAGAGATATCTGCCCAATTAGCGCAATCAATAATGCCCAATGAAATGGTCAGTGAAATCAATTCTACTGCGGGTTATCTCAACTTCAAAGCCTCACCTGAGTGGTTAGCAAATCAAATATTAGCAGGGAAGATTAGAATTGGTGATGCAACTGGAAAATCGCCAACAGGTCATAAGTCTGTTTTGATAGAGCATACTTCGGCCAATCCCAATGGACCTTTCCATGTTGGAAGAGCGAGGAATGCCATTTTGGGAGATACCTTGGTCAGATTAAATCGTTTACATGGCAACGAAGTACGTGCTGAATATTATGTTGATGACATGGGTAAACAGGTTGCAGTTCTTGCATGGGCACTGAAAAATTTAACCTCAAAACGAGTTGAGGAAATTCTTGCTGATAGAGAACCGGTAAGCCCTGAATGGCAAGACAAACCAGACCATATGAGAGTTCGATGGTATCAAGCAGCTCAGGTTTTAAGAAATGATGATGCCGAAAAAGAATCTATAGAACAGGCAATAGGCAAGATGGTTCACGCTAGTGAAAATGGCGACCAAGGAGTATTAGATGCATTTGAAAATGCTTACCAACCTGTGCTAGATGGAATGTTAGAAACCCTAAGCCGATTAAGGATCGGATTTGATGAATTTACCAAAGAGTCTATTTTCGTTACTAATGGAGATGTCGGTGACATAATGAAGCAACTTAGTGATTTGGATATTCACGGCGTTGCTGAAAATGGTGCAGAATATCTCGACCTAGGTGCAAGAGGTCTGAAAGGCAAAACCGAGTTTTATTTCAAGCGTGGTGATGGTAGTTCACTTTATGCCACAAGAGACATTGCTTACCATATTTGGAAGTTTAAACAATCAGATAATCTAATCAACGTACTTGGAGAAGACCATAAATTACAATCTAAACAAGTTTCATTGACCCTAAAGGAATTAGGACAAAATAACCCCGAAGTACTATTTTATTCCTTCATAAAGCTACCAGAGGGTAAAATGTCTACTAGAAAAGGGAATGTCGTATTTATGGACGACCTGCTTGAAGAAGCCAAAGCATATGCTGCAAATGTGGTAAGAGAAATCCGAGTCGATTACAGCGAAGAAATGATTGCTGAAATCGCTGAAGCTGTGGGAACCTCAGCAGTCCGGTTTAATATTATCAAAGTTAGCCCAGACAAGGGCTTCACATTCCGTTGGGAAGAAGCATTATCATTTGATTCCGATTCAGCACCATTCATTATGTACAGCCACACTAGAACCAAATCTATTGCTAGAAAATGTGCCACTTTTGGCGTACAAATTGATACCATCAACGCCAGTGAAATATCGCTTGAATCTTTGGATGATTGCCCAAATGGACTGTACAATCTCCTGCGGACAATAACTGTTCACAATGATATCTTGAGACGATCAGTTGAACAAAACCGACCAAATTTATTTGCTAATCAAATGCTGAATTTAGCCAATTCTTACAATGGGTTTTACCGAGATTGCAAAGTCGTCGAAGATGGAGAAGTCAACCTACTCTACCTGGCGATCTCTGAAATTGCTTCACAAATGTTGGAATCCGGCATGATTGGATTGGGTATACAACCATTAGAACAGATGTAATCAATCTGAGCGATACCATCCATCAGGTAACGACATAGGGTCAACTGGAGTATTATCTTTGACAATTCTAATAACTTCCATTTTCAATGCCTCAAGACCCACATTTTGCAGAGCTGAAATAGTAACATAGCCACTTGAGTCGAGTAATAATGGCAAATCTGTGTAATGTTCTTCACCATCGTCCAAATATTCTTTTTCAGCCTTCACTACAGCATCCCAATTTTCTGGTTTCTGTTTGTGTAAATCTGCTTTAGTTGAAACTACCATCACCGTTGTTTCGGCTAATAATTGTAAGATTTCCTCTAGTAGGTTATTCTGCTCTTCTACAGTCATTCCACATTGTTCACTCTCATCAATTAAAAACAAAACCAAGGAACCAAGATTTTCTAACGCAGAAATTGCTTGCATTTCAATGTCATTACGCTTTTCCATTGGCCTGTCTAAAAGGCCAGGAGTATCGACAAGTTGGTACTGTAATCTGCGAAAGGTAAAGTGACCAAGATGGATTCTTTTGGTAGTAAATGGATAATGATTTACTTCCATGTTGCCTGATGAAAGAGCGGAAATGAAAGCGGATTTCCCGACGTTTGGAGCGCCACAAACGACAATACATGGTGAAAGTTGATCAATACTTGGAAGTCTTTTCAGGACCTCCCTAGATTCACTAAGCCATTTTAGAGACGGCCCGATTCTACCCACCAGAGATGAAATCCTACCATAGGCTTCTCTTCTGGCCTCGTGCATCAATTCAATTCTAGCCGTCCGAATTATTTTTTTAGTGTTTTGAGTGGAGATATTAGAAATCTGCTTGGCTGCCCATTGTAACATTGAAAGATGGTGCCGGTAATCATCACAACCAACACATGCATCTATCATTGATACATCAAATTGAGGAGACTGGTCTAATGAAGGCCACAGATTAACCGTATCAATTAGATAAGTTGCTAAAATATCAGAAGCGGTTTGAATCATTCTGTTAAGTTGTTTTCTTACTCTAAATACCCGGTCGCTATCATCAACCCTGTCTGCAGCCTTTCGGGCCCTAGCGAAGGCTTTGTCTAACAATTCTTCCTTAGTAAGAACTGTCGGCAAGGCTCGCCATGACACTTTCATTATATCCCCAAATCAATGCTGGCACTCAATAGTTGAATAATACATACCCTTGACAATAGGTCTCGCAATAGATTTGAAGAGCGAGGTTAAAGTACGCTTGCCGTTAGGTTAGGCTATGGCGAAGAAGAAGACTGACGCAGGTTTACCAAAATGGGCAGTCCCAATATGGGAAAAGATGGGTTCACCAAGTATAGATGACTATGAAAGTGTCCATAATGGTGAATTACTTGAACGTAGACATGGACTACGCAAGGATGATTTGGTAGAAATTTTGCTGGATGCAAGAGCATTCAAAGAAGGCGATGATATCATTGTAAAAGGCCGTCTACTATCCTCCGGAAAAACCAGTATTGAGATTCTTACTGATGCTGGAGATACTGTTTACCTAGCAAGAGATGTTATTGTCAAAATTAAATTAATTGCTCATACAAGACCTGCTTACATCGATGACAAGGAATTGTTAGCCTTTGAAAGAGCGGATATGAAAAGAAGATCATCACTGCATGAAAAGGTCGAGAAAGAAGTCAAAGGTCGACAAGATGATTCCCATTTATGGGGCTGATTAAATGTCGCTGAAAGATAAACGCTGTATACCTTGCGAAGGAGGTATACCACCCCTGAAA
>JAKMFF010000146.1 GCA_022425585.1 Candidatus Poseidoniaceae archaeon | reverse complement strand
CGCATTAGGAACATACCGCCGAGTAGTGCAACGATGATAATTGCGGCAACAATACCCAAAATCAACATTGTATTGTCGTTAGAATTAGTTTCGTCGGCGGAGGTGCCCGAGGTTTGCTCTTCGATGCAATTTACTCTTGCATCAAGACAGGCTAACTCAAGTTCTGCTTCAGCGTTAACCAATTCTACTTTCAAACTGGTTGTATCATCATCTGTGGTAGTCTCAATATCATTCTTTATTTGGTCAATCTTTTCGTTGAGTTTATCGATATGTGAATTAAGCATGTCATCGCTCATTTGTGACGGCGGTGGTACATCTTGAGTAACGACCCATTTGTACAATGGTTCAGCAGCCCTTATTGTTTTGTAGTTATTATTCATATCATCCACACCATCAATCATGATGTAAAAGTAATCACCATAATCATAACCATACGGTCTTGCAGGTGAATCTGGATTAACGACATTTGGTATATCGACATCAATTTGCCATCCTTGGGCAGATTGGGTCATATCCAAATCATAAATCCACATACCGTCACAAACACCTTCATAGGTACATGTTTGCCATTTTACTGTCATTGAAGTGAATACCGGGGCATCCTCGCTAAGATACATATTTGCAGTTGGAATTTGTCCAATGTACATATTTCCTGCTTCAACAACCATGAATCCATCTTCAAGTGGATTTTTAGCAATAGTAAATTCAAGAGAATCATATACTTCGATAGTAAAGGTATATTCTGTTGAATCATAAGTGTCAACCACTTTGATTACGACTTCTTGAACGCCCACATCATTAAACTTTAATTTCATAAAGCCAGTTTGACGAAGGTATTGTGCACCACCAGGTTCGCCTGGAGAAGAAACTAGAATGGTAACGTCATCTATGCTATTGTCGATATCAGATACCAGCGATTTCAGGTCTATTGAGGATTCTGTATTAGTTTTAAGTCGCATATCCTCGAACTGTGTCATGTCAATGACAGGAGCGTCATTGATTGGATTAATGTTAATCAGTAAAGTTTGATCTGAACATTCGTTATCTGGATCACATGCCCGTATAGTTAGTGCTGACTGGCCTTCAGCATCAGTGCCGATGGTTTCAAACCCGAGTACACCATTCTCAATTCGAGTTTCAATTAAACCAGGATTGGTTTGAGAAACAACATCAAAGACTAGTAAACTTGCAGGACTAACTTGTCCATCAGCAGTTGTATCTGTGACGTATTGTAGTAGTCTTAGGGTGCCATCAGAGTCTGGACCTTGTTCATCAATGGATTGAGTAGGCAATCCTAGCCACCTTGGTTGACCGTTTTCAATCACGTTAAACTTGAGAGTGCCATATGGCATGTTATTACTTGAGTAACTACCGCCATCATCAACAGTTACCAGAATACTCTTTTGACCCAGAGGGCAGCCCTGAACATCATTGAAAGCGAAATCAACAGTTATCGTTGATGATAGTGGATTCCAAGAAACAAAGTAAGGGCTATCTGAGCTGATATCTAAGTCAGAGAGCGGTGTTTCTGGGTCACTTATGTGATTGGTCATATCAACGTCAGTAGATACATCACAGGTAACTGTAGGAATCGGTTCTGCGACTATTTGTGGTATCCCGTTGGCAAGACTAAAGGCATCAGGAGTTACTCGCCACTGACTTTCTTGACCTCTGCTGTCAATTGTTTTTGATCTTAAATCATAATCACCAGCTGGCATGGTAAGGGTTGGAGTCATTGTGTACTCACGTCCTTCGTTAGATGTTCCTTCATTGACGATTCTTTCACCGCCTGAATCAATACTACCATCCCAAAGGTTTTGACCTGCTGGAGATACTTCCAATTCGAAATTCATTGATTGAATGGTATCGACGTAATCGTCTGCAGTTCCCTTAGCGATAACAGTGAAGATCGAACCTCTTTCAATGACATTTTCACCACTTACTGTTGCTTGTTTAGCAGTAGGAGGGCGATCATGGTTGAGTTCTTCGACTAGTATATTGTTATTTGAAGAACGGTCTCCTATCAATCCGGTTAGTCTTGCACCAAATCCAGTTTTCCATGCATTACTTGGCATATTTACCGTATCGATATTCGCGGTGTGAGTCATTGTTCCTAGAATTGCCAAATTGGTCAATGACTTAGTGGACACTACAACAGGGCTGTTGCCATCCATGTAAATAATTTCGAGATTACCACCATCTGTATAATCTAATCCACCAATATTTTTGGCAGTTGCGCTAATGGTTAATTGATCTCCAACCATATAACCACTTGAAGATGCTGGATTTACTACATTGACATCAGTGACTGCAATTTCTAGCTTAGGTCCCATTTCCGAATCGGCTGCTGAGAGTACATTGCGATTAGCAGTATGGCTTCCATCAAGCAGTGCTGCTACTGTTAGGAAGTTATCAGTGGCAGATTGTCCCGCACCATCGCCTCTAACAGTTGAAATTGGCTTGGACCAAGATTTGCTTACAGGAGTCCCGGAGGTAAGCGTGACAGATTCAAAGCCAGTGCCTGCGGAGTTCAACAACCAATCCTGCCATACATGGTGAGGATTAGGGTTAGGGCTTCCGCTGTATGCTTCTGGAGATGTCTTTTCAGTTACTGCTGCGTAGATGTATACGGTTTTAGATCCTGAACCTGTGTACATTGCAGTAATTTCAATATCCATATTATTGCCGTTAGGTGATTGAGAAACTGTCAAGGAATAGTCATTTGCATTGAACATGTTACCACCGGACTGATATGCACCGGTTACATCTCTACTGTTTGTATGATATGT
>JAKMFF010000125.1 GCA_022425585.1 Candidatus Poseidoniaceae archaeon | reverse complement strand
GGACGTACCAGGATTCGAACCCGGGTCGCCGGCTTAGAAGGCCAGAGTGATATCCAACTACACTATACGTCCAACCCACCCCAAATGTATCTCTTTCATGAACTTTGAGTATGTTGACTCAAAGAGGGCGGGCACATTTGTGACACCTAGTCGGCTTTCTAACAGTAGTTCTGTCCCAAGTATAGCCACAATGATCACAAGTCCATGACTTTACTTTAAGGTCACCAAGAACAGAATCTCTTAGCCGTTGCAGTAATGGTGATTCGGACATTTTTGGCATTGGGGCCACCTTATTTGTCAACTCATCATGTTGCAAAGTGTGTAATGTCAAACCTGCTGCATGTAGAAATTCATGAACAAAGGTGTGTTTGTACAGCACCTCATCCTCAAGCAAGGCCGGATGCAATCCAATCGTCACAGCACCGGGGTCTAATCTCAAGCGTCTTCGACGATTAAGTTCTGCAGAACCCTCTTCAAATCTTGTCATACCTAATCTGTCGTCAATTGGTTCTAACCAAATAAGTTCTATCCTTTGTTCAATCCACGGCATAAATACCGCCTCTGTGACTCCAGATAAGACTGATAACGAGTCGACTATCGCACCTTCTGGTATGTGGGGATCAATTGTTGGCATAGGTGTATCTCCCAACATACCTGAACCCGCCATACAAAGCCCAACCATCCGATGTTCATCAACTGTATTATGATTGAAAATGCTTATCATGGGTCTGTTGGTGGCATGGCTACAAACACCTATGGGCGTGTAGATCAGTTGGAAGATCGCTACCTTGGCATGGTAGAGGCCCCGAGTTCAAATCTCGGCACGTCCACCATTCTATAGAATTACGAAGTTTTTCCAACGCTTCATGTATTCAATAAAAACTGGACTTAAATCTACATTTGCTAAATGTTCAACACTAAATGGAGGTCGTTGTGGCTGGTAACTAGAGTCTGTCAGTTGTGTCGGCCATTCAGGATGAGCTATTGCCACTCTGGCAACTCCAACAATATCCGCACCTTCATCTGCCAACCACTGCGCATCTTTACAGTCCCATACTGCTCCGGTTGAGATTAGTGGCATGCCTTTTGGGATGACTTGACAGAAGCGTTTGGTAAGAGATACATCGTTACCATCTCCGACAGACTGGAACACATCCCAGCAAGAAATGTGTAACATGTCGATCTCCATTTCGCTGATAATCTTGGCTAGTTCAAGGCTATCCTCTAAGTAAATTCCAGCCTTTTCAATGATGGGTGAGATTCGAACTACAATGAGAAAGTCTTCACCTACTGCCCTGCGAACAGAACGAATTATCTCGGTCAAAAACCTACTTCTTCCAACAACATCTCCGCCCCATTTATCGGTTCTTCGGTTAGTTTCTTGACCTAAAAATTGGCAAATTAAGTAAGAATGAGCACCGTGTAATTCAACACCGTGAAACCCGGCTTTTTTACACCGAATTGCAGCATCAGTAAAGGATTGAATCATGGATTTAATGTCTAATTCTGTCATCGCCTCAGTATAAACTCCATCCATACCCGGCTCGGTATTTTTACTAGCAGAAATCGGTGTTATACCAGTTATTTTTTGGGGAGCTCTCATTCCACCATGAAATAACTGGACTAATGAAATAGTACCGGTTTCATTTAGCATTTTAGCTAATTTTGTTAAGCCAGGGATATGATTATCACTCCAAACTCCCATTTCACCTTCCCAGCCCTGGCCTGCTTTGGTAACATTGGCTGCGGCGGTAGTAGTAATCCCAAATCCACCTTTACCTCTTCTAACAAGCCATTTAATTTCTTCATCTGATAATGTCCCATCACTATTGCTCTGTTTGTTAGTCATTGCCGCTAAAAGAGTCCGGTTTTTGGCGGTAAAACCTCGCCCTAAATCGATAGAATCTGTAACCTTCACGAACCTTCCACCCAAATTAGATTAAAGATTCTTAATTCTACTATTATCTACCAATTCATCCCAACTAGAATCAAACCCAATGTAATGAATCAGATACTTATCGCCTCTAATCTCACGAATTAATCCGTCCCACCAACTACCCTTCCATTCCACTTTTATTTGTTGTCCAGTAGTATAGGTGGGTTTGTTAAACGGGTGGTCATTTGGTCTAATCTCCCAACCTGTTGGGCCAACCAGATAGATTGTGTTGTTAGTTTCCACCCTTGCAGTCGCCCTATTATCGTAAGTAATTTTTATTATTTTGGAAGTTTTTACTTCAGTATCTCCAAGTTTGGGGTGGCCGTAGACAAAACCTCGCAATGAATCGCCTGTTATTTTGGCATCTTGAATTATAACTTCTTTTTTAGCCTCAAATGGTTGAACCATTATTTTTGCTAAATCTTTGTAGTTTATTTCAGAATCAAGTGAAATCCCTATTTCGGTGAACAATTCTTTTGCTTCAGAAACATCAAGTGGATCACCCATCTCAGTGAGTATTTTGAACAACATTCTGGCGTGAATAGTACCAGTATTACCCTCATCAAATACTTCGAACGATTGAATTAATTCTTGTTCTTCTTGAGAAATATGTTCGACATAGGCATGAATTTCTTCTGAATCAGGTTGTTTAGCGATTCTTGATGGAGGAACTCCTGATTCAACATCACCGTCATCAAAATGGATCATGTATGTGTGGTGTGGTTGAACTTCAGCGATTTTTCCTGGGAAAAAGGTACCATAATTTTTCCAGTTAGCGAGCACTCTATCACCTAATTGTAAGGCATCATCTGCACGGCGAATGTTTCTAGGCTGTTCACCGATGAATAAATTTTGCTTTGATTCTATGCCACTGGTTTTTGGGACATCAACATCATAACTCCCGTCACTATTGATTTTTGTTATTGTACATCTATCTAGCCAGCGTTCATTGGTTGGACTAAAATATTCAACATGCATTCCAACCTCTAATTTTGCTTGAATTGGTGACTCTATAATTTTCTCAATTTGTGAAGCAGTTTCATGTTTATTAACCATTCCAAGACGCTCTAAAGCCGTGATCACTGCAGTTGTTACCGCATCAACATCATTGTTAATTACCGTATTGTGAACAACATCTCCACCGACTACAGAATCCTGCATATTCAATGTTTGATTGCCTTTTGGCGGTGCAGGTATCCATTCTGAACCACTCCACATAAATTTACCATCTGGACTGTAGACTGGGTCGGTCATGACTTTCTCTCAAAGAGAGAATGTATAGAGATTGCCTTCTGTTCACTCTTCAGACTTGTCTGAAACGTCATGAGGTTTTGATGGAAATAACTTGTCCAACCATTTTGGTGACCACCAATTTGCTTTGCCCATCAGCCTCATAGTTGCTGGCACAACTAGTGCTCTAACAATTGTGGCATCAATTAAAATTGCTAAAGCAAGACCAAAACCGATTTGTTTCAAAATCACAATCGAAGATAAACCAAAGGCACTAAACACTACAACCATAATAGCGGCAGCACCGGTGATTAGCCTGCCTGTCTTCTGTAAACCGTTGGCTACTGCTAGTGTGTTATCTCCTGTTCGCTCCCATTCCTCATGAATTCTTGACAACATCAAAACCTCATAATCCATAGATAGTCCAAACACGATACAGAACATGATTATTGGATTAGTAGTTTCAATTGGTTGAGGTGTGAAATTCAACAAATCTGCCCCATAGCCCCACTGGAAAACAAAGACTAACATTCCAAAAGATGCGGAGATTGATAGAATATTCATTATGATGGCTTTTATTGGAATTATGACACTTCTTACCTGAATAAATATGAGCACCATAGTAGCAATGAGAATGAATGCTAAAGCAATTGGAAGATTTTCAATAATAGCGTCTAGTACGTCCAAACTGTATGCTGCAAATCCTGCAACTTTTAGTACACCATCATCACCGATGTTTAGCTCATCGAGCAACTCTGAACGATCAGATCTTAAATCAGAAACAAATTCTCTACTTGTTTCACCAGTGATTGAACCATCCAGTGAGAATACTAGGTAAGTGATGTTATCGGACAAAAATTGGGCACGGACATATTCCCTAGTCGCTAACGTTTCATTATCGAGAAATTCATCTGGAGTTTGCCAAAATTGTAACACTTCTGATTCATTCATACTGGAGTTTGGTAATGCATAACCAAAACCGTCGAGTACTCTTTCTTCCCCGATATAATTTACCATCCAACGATGCACTGCAATTAAATTATCTTCTTCAAGTGGGTCTTGACCGTCAAAGTCAATTACAATCATAGCGGCATTTACTGCTTCTTCTGGCCATTTTTCGTCCATAAGTTCGAAACCGATTCTTGTCTCGTCATCGGGAGGCAATGCGTCTCGGGATGCTATTGAAAAATCGGCTTGCAAAAATGGCAGACCTGCACCTAACAAGATTACTAGTGTGGGTATGAGAACTGCCCACGGTCGAGCCATTACAGTGTTAGCGATTTTTGCCCAAGCACCATCTTCTTTTTCGTTTTCAGTACTAAATGAAAAAGGTATTTTACCCTTGAATACGCGATGCCCAAGCATAGCTAATATAGCTGGCAACACAATTACTGAAAACACCATTGCGATACTTACCGAAAGAGTACCGCCGATTCCCAGGCTTGGTAATCCTGTATTTTCAAAGAATAACATACCCATTAGGCCAATTGCTACAGTTATTCCACTGAAGAATATGGCTTTGCCCGCAGTTGCGACTGAGATTGCTGTTGAAGTTCTAATGTCCCTGCCCTGATTTAGTTCCTCTCTAAACCGATTCACTATAAACAGTGAATAATCAACTGAGACACCAATCCCAATCAAGGTAATTATGTTTAGAGCATATTGGGT
>JAKMFF010000118.1 GCA_022425585.1 Candidatus Poseidoniaceae archaeon | reverse complement strand
CAATATAATACTACTATTTACGGACTTGACGACAGGTATAGAGGGATAAAAGGTAATCGCAGAATCTTAATGATGAATCCACACGATATGTTGGAATTAGATTTGAAAACCAGGGATATGATTGATATTACTAGCCACTTTAAGGGGACTAAGAGATTCTCCCGTAAATGGATGGTAATTCCATACAATATACCAAAAAGGAATGTAGCCGCATATTTTCCTGAGGCGAACGAATTAGTGCCGCTAGAATCTACTGCTGACATCTCAAATACTCCCACCTCGAAATGGATTATTTGCACGATAAGTGAGAGTAATTCGATTGCCGAGGAGGAGTGACATTGACCAAAGGATATGTGGAGTTTTTCTTCAGTAATGCTAAATTCAGGCGGTTATGGGCTGCTTCTGTAATATCATTACTTGGTGAGTGGTTCAATACCATTGCATTATTTTTCTTAATTCTAGAATATTCTGGTTCTGAATTTCTTCTAGGCATTTTATTTTCTGTAAGAATGGCTCTTTTTGCAATCTCACAACCCGTTAATGGATTATTAGCAGACAGATTTAGCCGTAAGAGTTTGATGTTATGGGCTAATCTACTACAAGTAGGATTGGCATTATCATTCCTCTTAGTAGACGGACCTGAAGATATGTGGTGGTTAGTAACCCTATCTGGATTGATGATGCTATTGCATGGAGTATACGTAACTGCAGAACGTGCCGCTTTACCAAACATTGTTGACGAGGAGGATCTAATAACGGCTAATGCTATTGATAGTGCTTCTTGGTCAACAGCACTCTGTATTGGCGCTATGTTAGGCGGCATAGTGGTTAGTATCTGGGGGACTGATATGGCATTCATTATCGATTCATACACTTTCTTGTTGTCATCATTACTTCTAATACCACTTAATTTTACTCAAAATATAGATCCCAGCATGAAAGGGCCCTTATTTAGCAAAGCAATTGCTAATATCAAAATAGGTTGGTCGAGGATTTATTCTGATAAAAAACTACTCAGAATTGTATTCGCAAAATCTTCATGGAACTTAGCAGGTGCGGGTTTGGCTGGTGTATTTCTTGTTTTAGCAGGCTCTGAATTAACAGGTTATGGTGCCGCATTTGGGTTTGGATTATTCTTCTTTGCCCGTGGCATTGGAACAGGGATTGGACCACTATTAGCGCGCGCATTATTCAAAGACAAAGCCAAATGGCCTTCATTAATTGGCATATTAGTGACAATTTCAGGGTTTTTCTACCTGTTAGTTGGACTAAGTTTAGACATATATCTGCCTTTGACGGTTCTGTTAATAATTTGTGCTCACTCGGCGAGTGGAGGGAATTGGGTATTGTCTACAGTACTTACTCAAACATGGGTGGAAGATGAAGTCCGCGGAAGAGTATTTTCTATGGACATGTTAATCCTTGGATCCAGTGCAGCTTTATCAACTACTGTGGCTGGATATTTAGTTGAATATCAAGGCTTGACGCTAAAAAATGGTTTTATTTCGTTTTCTTTATTGATGATAATTTGTGGCATAATATTTACCTTGTGGCGTCCAGATATAGATTCAACAGTCAAACAATAGGCTCAAAGAACTGCAAGGCTTGGGATTATCATGGGAGAAGACTATTCTGCACTAAGGACATCCCTATTGTCAGGAATACCTGATATTTTGCCTAACCATCCAGGATTCGACGACACTGTAGATCATGCGCCTAACCGCCGACAAGTATTGGATGAAAGTGGTAAAAGGCTGGCAATAAGAAATGCATTAAGATATTTCAATCCAAAGCATCATCGCGTATTGGGCAAGGAATTCTTAGACGAACTGAATTCCTTTGGCAGAATAACGATGCAACGGTATAGGCCAACAGATTATGAAATTAAGGCTCATCCAATTTCAGCATATCCGGCTAAATCACAACAAGCTGCTGCTATTATGCTAATGATAATGAATAATCTGGACAAAAGGGTAGCACAATTTCCTCACGAATTAATCACCTATGGTGGTAATGGCTCCGTATTTCAAAATTGGGCACAATACCTTTTGACAATGCAATATCTTTGTCAAATGACCGACGAACAAACTTTGGTTATGTACTCTGGTCATCCAATGGGATTGTTTCCATCAGAGCCAAACTCTCCGCGTGTCGTCATCACTAATGGAATGGTAATTCCTAATTATAGTAAAAGAGAAGATTATGAAACTATGAATTCTATCGGAGTAACACAATATGGTCAAATGACTGCTGGGTCTTACATGTATATTGGACCTCAAGGAATTGTCCATGGCACTACTATAACTCTTCTAAATGCGGCTAGAATGCATCTAGATTTGCCTCCAGATAGAGATTTATCGGGCATTACCTTTGTCACCTCAGGTCTTGGTGGAATGTCTGGTGCACAAGCAAAAGCCGCAGTCATCTCTGGTGCTGCATGTATTGTTGCAGAAATGAATGAACATGCTGCAGTAAAACGTCATGAACAAGGTTGGCTTACAGATTTGTCATATGATGTAGATAATTCAATCGATTTGTTAGTTTCTGCTAGTCAAGAGGGGCGGCCAATATCCATCGGCCATATAGGAAATATTGTCGAGTTATGGGAGCGAATAGTTGAAAGGGGCATAAAAATAGACTTGGGTAGCGACCAAACCTCGCTACACAATCCGTATCAAGGAGGTTATTTTCCCGCAGATTATACCTATGATGAGTCTGTTCAAATGATGTCTAATAATCCAGATAAATTTGCTCAAGAAATTCGTAAGACCTTATGCAGGCATGCAGACGCAATCAACCATTTATCAAATGAGGGGATGTTCTTTTGGGATTATGGCAATGCATTTTTACTTGAATCATCAAGAGCCGGTGCAGATGTCCTAAATGATGATGGTAGTTTCCGATACCCAAGTTATGTAGAAGATATAATGGGTCCAATTTGTTTTGACTATGGCTTTGGACCTTACAGATG
>JAKMFF010000101.1 GCA_022425585.1 Candidatus Poseidoniaceae archaeon | reverse complement strand
GTTTCAGCATCGCTTCTACTATTCACAAATAACAAACATGGGGCATCTTTTCGAATCATCTTGATGATTTGACGAAAGATAGCATGTGCACGTGACGGGATGGCATATTCGATTGCTCCTGTCTCATCCTCTGATTCAGGAAATTCTGTCTCGACTAGAATCTCTGTTATTCGTTTACCAGTTTCAATGATTACTTCCCCAGAATCAGATAGCCATTTGGCTACCTGTTCGGGATTACCTACTGTTGCAGACAAGCCAATTCGCTGAACCTTTTTGCCGGATAATGCTTCTAATCTTGCCAATCCTAGGGATAATTGCCAGCCTCGTTCACTTGCTGCTAAATCATGAACTTCGTCGACAATAACGGCATTTACGGTCTTGAGTAATCCACGTAAATTTTTACCAGTAAACATTAGTTGGAAGGTTTCTGGCGTTGTTACTAATATGTGAGGAGGTTTTCTAACTTGTTTGGCTCTTTCGGATTTAGTGGTGTCACCATGCCTTAATCCTACTCGTAAGCCAACTGCTTCAGCTATATCTTGTAGTCGACGATCAACATCCCTGTTTAGGGCTCGTAACGGAGTGATGTAGAGAACTGACAGTGGTTCCCACTTTTCGGTTATACATCTGTGTAAGATTGGTAAAATTGCAGACAGTGTTTTACCCGAGCCAGTTGGCGCGATTAGTAATCTGTCTTTACCGTCAATCACATCTGGAATTGCAGACTCTTGAATTGGGGTTGGTTGCCACTGCCTTTCAGCAAGCGCTTCTTGGAGATTTTCATGTAATTGGGAAAATACACCAGACATACTCTCCCCATCCCCCTTATACCCCTCTATTGTCTCTACTTTTGAGTATTTGTAATGAAAAATGTAAACAAAACATCAAAGAACTCAAACATGATACGATTGACCAAGCAATGGTGGTAATATGGGGTTCTTTAGCAGTTTATGGGCAAAACAGCATGGCAGACAACTAATGTTAAGCGCAACTGCTTTTGGTGCTGCAGCAATTCTTTTGCTAGTAAGTGCCTACCAATTATTATTCTTGCAAAGCGATGCAGACTGGGGCGACTTTACTGGTGCTGCTATAGGTATGATTGTAATATCAAGCCTAATTTTGATAGTAGTCACGCCAGAATTTTTGAGTCTAAGAGGTTACGTAAATTTACTCGATGAATTGAAACAAATTGATTCTATCTCTGAGCTCAAGAGGCGTAAATCTGAAGGCGACGAGGCTGCCAAAATCTTGGGCGCCGGTCATGCCATTACATGGGAAGATTTCCTTGTCGACAAAGGCCTCAAGAAGCGTAAATGAGGGTAAAAGTTGACTGACAGTAACCCGTTTAACAACCTACTGCGAGAGATGTTGCTTGCAGTCGCGATGATTGCTTTCCTTGTTTTGGGATTGTGGGCTCACACTGGAACAATGCCGCCTTTGGTTGTCGTTGAATCATCTTCAATGATTCACGAAGAAAATGGCGAGGTCGGAAGCATAGACGCTGGCGATTTAATCCTAGTAATGGATACACCGTATGACAATATTATCACATTCGCTGAAGCAAGTGATCGAAGCAACAAATATCACGGTTATGAGAATCATGGCATGGAAGGTGATGTGATAATTTATCATAAAAATGGCGACGAGGGTACACCGATTATTCATCGAGCGATATTAAGAGTCGAGCCTAGTCAAACTACATCTCCTAATCGATTAGCAGTTAATGACTCAGATTATTGCCCTGACGGAGGTACATATGATAGTGCCGTTGAAGATGAAGATGGGGAAATTGGAACATGTGTTTTGACTTGGTCGGTGCCTGGAACAAATGTCACGGATTCAGAAACAATCACAATCCGATTTGATGGTTATAACGCCGGATACTATGATTGCAAAAGAATGGCACATGCTAATGTTGAGCCGTATCTTGTAGTGTGG
Organism: Candidatus Poseidoniaceae archaeon; assembly: GCA_022425585.1. The sequence continues at coordinate 262 of JAKMFF010000101.1, read as the reverse complement.
AATTGGCAACCAAAACATTCTGGCATTGTTACACTTGGTGATAACAACCAATGCTCGGTTGACCAAGGCGGATTAGTAGTCAATGGGTCATCGGGAATTCACAGCGCATCTGGAGTTGCAGGGCCTGTTAGAGAAGATTGGTTAGTTGGGGTTGCCGGTGGAGAGATTCCTTGGCTAGGTACGGTAAAATTAATGTTAAGTGGCGCAGATTCACCAGGAACTAAATATGTTCCAGGATCGTCTTTCCTCTTTTTGGCCATGG
>JAKMFF010000091.1 GCA_022425585.1 Candidatus Poseidoniaceae archaeon | reverse complement strand
GAACAAAATGGAAATCAATTTACCTAATACCCAGATTAGTACATCTCAACAAGTTGACGATGGGCCGAAATTAATCTCCACATTAAATTCAAACCGATTAGCAAGAATCTTACAAAATGATGGCATCAATGTCTTGAATCAGCCGGTTATAGAATTGATTCCCAAAACCGATAATTGGCCAAGCGGATTTATCGATAACTCCGTCTCACGGTCGCAATGGCCTTACCTAGTATTGACTTCACCATTTGCTGCCAAGTGTGCTATCGAAGTAGCTAAGACAAATGGTGATTTGAATCGTATCCAATGGTTAGCAATTGGTGAAGGGACAGCAAGAGCATGTTTCATGCGAGGTGTGACGGTATCCATTTGTGCTAAATCCAGAGATTCAGTTGAACTTACCGAGTTTATCAAGAATAAAATTGAGCGCCACATAACTCTAATGATACCACGTTCTAATGTCGGCTCGACAACTTTTGTTGACGGATTATGTGAATTAGGTTTCAATGTCAAAACATGGGTTGGCTATGAGAATCAACCCAAGCAAGTCGACAAGATGCCAGTTGCTGATAACGATGTATTGCTACTCTCCTCTCCATCTTCTGCCCGTGCTTGGGTCGAAAATGACCTACCCATACCTAAAAATATACTGTGTATGGGCAAAGCATCACAAGAGGAGATAGAATCACTGCAAGATTTCGCTAATTCAACAGTCGAAGTTTTACAGGGTCCAACCGCCGAATTTGTCGCTAAATGGTGGAAATCAGCAAGGGGTGAATAAATGAATATCAGACCGAGAATTAATCGCTGGACTCCAGCAAGACGTGATTTAAATTTTGGACATAGCATCATTTCATCATTAGTGCAACCACATTTTGTTGTTGCTGGAAGCGGTGTTGACCAAGAAATTTCCAGTATGCCTGGTATCAATCGACAATCGGTTGATGTATTATTATCAACTATTGCTAAGGATATGGCTATGGGGATTACTGCTCACATGTTATTTCCAGTAGTTGACTCTCACGACAAAGATTCTACCGCCTCGAAGGCTTCTCGTCAAGATATGCCGCTGCAACAAGCGGTCATGCAACTAAAAACCAAGTACGGCAGAGATATTGTTTTGCTGACAGATGTTTGCCTATGTACTGCCACAGACCATGGCCACTGCGGTATTGTCCATAATCATGAAATCGACAACGATCTTACTATCCCGGAATTGTGCAAGATTGCTCAATCACACGCCGAAGCTGGTGCTGATTATGTTTCAGCATCTGACATGATGGATGGTCGAGTTAAAGCAATACGATCAACGCTTGAAGCAGCCGGATTGGCAAATACAGGGATTTTATCTTATTCAGTAAAATACGCCTCAGCATTTTACGGCCCGTTTAGGGATGCAGCATCTTCTGCACCATCATTTGGCGACCGAGGTAGTCATCAGATGGATATCCGTTCAGGATATGATGAGGCGATTCTTGAAGCAGTTAGTGATGAAGCAGAAGGCGCAGATATAATCATGGTAAAACCGGCGCTAACCTATCTCGATGTAGTTCGCCAAGTTTCTGATGCTGTTGCTAGACCCGTTGCTGTGTACAATGTCAGCGGTGAATATTCGATGATAATGGCAGCAACTCCTGATGAAGAATCTAGGGCAAAAATGGTTCGTGAGATATTCCACTCCTTCAAAAGGGCCGGGGCTGACGTGATAGTTAGTTACCACACCCGCGAGGCTGTGGCTGGAAACTGGCTTAATTGAGGTGAATCAATGCAAAGAACCAATTCTGATACCTTGCACCAAGAGGCTTTACACCATTTGGTAGGAGGGGTTAATTCACCAGTTAGGGCGTTTAAATCTGTACATGGGAATCCGATTTATTTCGAAAAGGCTTCAGGTGCCATAGTCACCGATGTTGATGGTAATGAGTTAGTTGACTTTGTCCAATCTTGGGGTCCACTTATTCATGGTCATTCCCATCCTAAAATAATTGAAATGGTCTATCAAAAGATGCAGAACGGTACCTCTTTTGGCGCCCCACATATTGGCGAGATTGAATTGGCTAAGCGAGTAAAGCAACGATTCTCTTACATGGATAAGGTTAGATTTGTCTCTTCAGGAACTGAAGCAGTAATGAGTGCAGTTAGGCTCGCTAGAGGTTATACTGGTAGAGATTTACTGATCAAATTCGAAGGCTGCTATCATGGCCATGTAGACTCGCTAATGGTTAGTTCAGGCAGCGGTCTTGCCACCTTTGGTATTGCCAGCAGCCCGGGTATTCCCAAAGATACTGTTGCTACTACGCTTGTCGCGCCACTTGATGACGAAGAGGCAGTAGAATTTCTATTCAAAGAACACGGCCCAGACATTGCTGCAGTAGTAATCGAACCTCTGCCTGCCAACAATGGTTTGTTGGTTCAACGTCATGAGTACTTAGCAAAGTTGCGGAAACTGTGCGATGACCATGGCGCGTTGTTAATCTTTGATGAAGTGATTAGCGGTTTTAGATTCAAAGATGGCAGTTACGGTGACCTTTCAGGAATTACTCCAGACATTACCTCGCTTGGTAAGGTGATTGGTGGTGGACTGCCAGTCGGTGCTTACGGGGCTCGAAGCGAGATTATGGAAAATCTTTCTCCGCTTGGTCCAGTTTACCAAGCCGGTACCTTGTCTGGTAATCCACTAGCCATGGCAGCAGGGATTATGACGCTAGATTTACTCGACGACGCGGCATATGATCGATTAGAATCACTAGGTCAAGTATTACAAAATGCTGTTGAACCTATTTTGGCTAAACATGGTCACCCAATGCGCCTGGTTCGGAGGGGGAGTTTGTTTTGGTTTTCACCAGGGTCAAGTCAACCTCCCGCCAGAGCTGACTTGATACCATCATCGGCTGGAGCACTCTACTCTGATGTTCACAAAGGCTTGCTAGAAAAGGGTTACATGCTAGCCCCATCCGCTTACGAAATTGGTTTCATTGCAACGGTTCATGAGGAGCAACACATTCTTGGTATGGCTCAAGCCTTGGACGAAGTATTGGAAGTCTTGGAGTGGTAGGTATGAACGGCAAGGAGCGTATAGTTTCGGCGTTAAACTTACAACCAGTTGATAGAACTCCAGTATGGTTTATGCGACAAGCAGGTAGACATCTTCCTGAATATCGCAAAATAGCCGCAGAGCATAATTTCTGGGAGCGCTGCATGGATGTTGATTTATGTACACAAATAACCTTACAGCCAATCGAAAGGTATCAAAAAATCGATGCAGCGATTATCTTCAGTGATATTCTCACACCACTACCAAGCCTCGGCTATGACGTCGAGTACGGTGGCGGAATTAGAATTAGTGATTTTTCTCTTACTGATGTTGATGATTGGACAGATTTTAGTGCTAGAAAACACGCACCTTGGGCTGCTGATGGACTAAAATCAGTCGGTGAAGAAGTCGGCGATTCAATCGCAAGGCTAGGATTTGTCGGCTGCCCTTGGACGATTTGTATGTATTTACTATCTGGCGGAACTGGTGACAAAGATTTCCACAATGCTCGAGCAAAAGTCTATTCAAACCCCGAGCAGGCCTCCAATATGCTACTTAAGATGGGCGAAATTGTTGGTGATTTACTCGCCGACCAAGTAATACATGGTGGTGCAGACGGAGTTCAATTATTCGACACTTGGGCAGGATTATTATCGCCTGAGGATTATCGTAAATTCGCGATGCCTGCCACTGCTAGAACTATTGAAGTGTTTAGAGAAAAAGTTGGTAATGATACTCCACTAATTCATTATGCAAAAGGCTCAGGACACCTTCATTCAGCAATTAGGGAATATGACATAAATGCGGTATCACTTGATTGGCGCGATAATTTAGCTGACAACAGACAGCAATTTGGCGACAAATTTGCCTTCCAAGGTAATCTAGATCCATCACTCCTCCATGGCTCTACACAGATGGCAAAACAAGCCACTAGAGAAGTCCTCAAAGCAGCCGGCGATAAGCCCGGACATATTTTCAATCTTGGTCATGGGTTTGCCCCTTCGGCAAGAATCGAATGTGTTGAAACTGTACTTAGAGAAATTGCAGGTGAATGACCATGCGTCAAAAAATGGCCGAAATGGTGCACCGTATACAGG
>JAKMFF010000081.1 GCA_022425585.1 Candidatus Poseidoniaceae archaeon | reverse complement strand
GTTACAGCTTTATTTCTTATTAAAAATATGCTCCATACTAAGAACCCCTTTGGCCCTATGTCGTCTCAAATATCTGGGACTATTGCCAGTGTTAATAATGAAATCATTGGCACCGAATATTCATTTGGATTATTCCTAGAGAATTTCATTAATCAATGGCCGGAGGTTCTAGTATTCATAGCAATTTTTGGGCATTTAATACTTATAAAAAATAATGCTTCATTCTTTCGCAACTCATGGTTAATTCTTTTACCAGCAATTGTCTTACATGGAGTAATCTTAGACTTTGGCTGGATTAGATATTCGACTCCTTGGCTTGCCCTAGCGTGTGTGGGTGTTCCTTACGCTCTGCATTTTATTGTTATTTCATTAAGTAAATCGATAAGTTCTGAAATCATTCTTTCGATAATGCTTGTCATCATTGTAATTGCTCCAATCAGTGAACTAACTAAATTTGCCCATGATGTGCAAAATACGAATGATTATCGCTCAGAGATATATAGTGAATACCTAAGTTTACATGTGGAGGCTGGGAAATATCTGCCTGATGGTGCAATAGTGCTAACTGGTAAAGACATTGCTTTTGGACTATATGCCGGCACTGAAGCCTACCGATACATAGAACCAACCGACCCGATTAATCATGCAATTGAAATGTTTGATGCCACCCACGTATACACCGATACTAAGTGGTACAGATACGATATTGATGTTAATTACACATATCTTTATGGTTCGCCAATCGAACCTCAAAAAAGCTTCCATTCAGAATATAACACAGGTTTCGTATGGACTGTAAATGAGTCAAAAATGGAAAATGTATCATTGTGGAATGAGGTACCATTGATCATAAATGGGCCGGGATCCTCATACGGCAATTTTGCTTTACTGGAGGCTAATGCTACTTTGTCCAGCCACCCAAGAGCTGATATTTATCGAATCATCGAGTTAAATAATTCCCAAGAACTGAGTGGTATTTTCGAGGTTTTATCAACGGGTGTTGAAGATAATTGGATAATTTGCTCATCAGTCGCTTCATGTGAACAGTTCAACCGAGAGGAAAATATGGAATCTATCTGGGCCGTTTGGTTAGTCTAGTAATTATGAGTATATCCGCCTCATTGAAATGTGTACTGCTACACGGACGGACATGGACGCCAAAGATCAGCGAATGGTATGGATTGATTTGGAAATGACTGGACTAGACGAGAAAAAGGAATCGATTATTGAAATCGCCACGGTAATTACCGATGGAGAACTGAATATCTTAGCCCAAGGCCCAAATCTTGCTGTTACCGTTTCAGAGGAGTTAATTGCCGGAATGGATGAATGGAATACAACGCATCATCACCGCAGTGGACTAGTAGATCGAATACGAAATAATGGTGTCAGTATCGCTGAGGCAGAACAACAAACTCTTGAATTCCTAAAGCAATGGGTTAGTCCAAAAACCGCACCGCTGTGTGGCAATAGCATATGGAATGATCGGAAATTTCTCGACAAGGAAATGCCCCTTGTTGCCGACTACCTGCACTATCGAATGATTGATGTATCAACTGTCAAAGAACTTGCTAGAAGATGGTATCCGAAGGTAGAAAAATACCAAAAGAAACTCTCTCATTTAGCCTTAGATGACATATTAGAATCGATAGAAGAGTTAGTATATTTCAGAACAGAAATTTTCAATTCTCAAGAAGATTGACGCCAGTTCTTGTCTTCGGGTGAAACACCCTTGCTGAGGGAGAGTATCTGTGCAGTTACCGCAATAGCAATTTCTTCAGGTGATTCTGCACCGATGTTAATTCCGATTGGACAGACCACTGAATCTAACAAGTCTTGCTTAATTTCCTGTGCCAATGCTGATTTGCAGAAAGAATTCCACTTACTGCGACTACCAATAACACCTATGCGAGGGAATGTTTTTCCGTCTGGTAGGCAATTATGTTGCTGGCAAATTGCCAGCAGACCGAGCAATCTATCTTGATCCTCTGACCAATCATGACCGAGCAACAAAATGTCAGAAAACCGAGTTATTGAATCAAATGATTCGGTTGCCAAAAATTCTGCTACGCTAGATGGAATTAGTTCGGTGGCTCGAGGGAATGACTCTTTGTCACAGTATTCTATTCTTGAGTCAGTGACTGAATGATGCCAATTTAGTGAATTGATAGTTTGCGACAAAGCATTGGCACAATGACCTCCACCCATCATGAGTACGTGAGGGGATGGCATGATTACTTCTATTGACAAGGTAACTCGGCCCCCACATAGAGAATCTAAAGGTTGTACTTCATAGCCCTTCGCACCCTTATTTAGACCATATGTGTGCATTTCACCATATGGTTCCCAATATTCACTGAGCAATTCCTTGCATCGTAGTAGTACTTTCATTTCTAAACCAGCACCACCCACAGTTCCATGGAAACCTTCCTTACCCTCAGCAACCGCTAGTTTAGCTCCAACCTTGCCAGGAACGCTACCAGAAGTTTGGATGACACTGGCAATTACCACACGACGTCTTTCCGCCAGCCGCTCTAAAGCCCAAGCCAACGTGTCATTCGACATGTACTGGGCAACTGGTCTTTACAAATACCATTTACGCCTCAAAGTTTAACAAAAAAATCTGCACTTTCTGTTAATCTCGCTTTATCCTCAGGCGTGTCTATATTCAAAGATAATAGAGTATTATGGACTGCAACTGATTCAAACCTCACAATATCCTTCAATGGCGCATCATCATTTGCTGCCATTATATCAAGTAAGTCATTCTTTACTAAAGAAACTGGGTGGCCGTTAATCGAATTATCTGTTAAGCAACACGAACTGTCAGTTTCGGTTAATTTACCAATATGTGATGCTTTCCATCCCGGCCTATCCACTGGACACATTATTGCCTTGTTCGGCATTCTGCCTAATTCTGCTAACACTGAATTAAGCCCAACTTTTAGGCTCCCAGTCCGCCCATTTTTTGGTGATTTATTGACTACTACCACTGCCCCATTAGAGACCATAAGTGCGTCAAATTGTAATTCTTGATTGACTACAACAATTACTGGAGTGCAGCCTGCATGTTGTAATTTTAATATAGCGTGTTCAAGAAGAGTTTTACCTGCTACTTCTACCAATGCTTTGTGTTCTCCAAGCCGTTTGCTGTAACCCGCGCTCAATATGATTGCTGGTGTTGTTTTGACCATGCTTTAGACACCATTAAAATCAGAAATCTTTAGTAATCTCACGGCCAATTATCATTTTTTGAACTTGAGATGAACCTTCATAGATCTGCATTACTTTTGCTGCTCGCATTAATCTTGCAACTGGGTACTCTTCAGAGTAACCATAGCCACCAAACACTTGAACGGCATCGGTAGATACTTCCATTGCCGTATCTGCAGCAAAGCGCTTTGCGTGGGCTGCTGATTCCGTATTCCTTATACCGTTATCAGATTCAAATGCAGATTTCCAGGTTAGCATACGGGATGCTTCAATCTTAGTTTTCATATCTGCAAGCATGAATTGAATCGCTTGATGCTGGTGCAATGGTTTGCCAAATGTCGTTCGCTCGTTTGAATATTGTAATGCATGCTCGTAGGATGCTCTTGCAAGTCCTGTTGCGTGAGCGGCAATATTTGGTCGACTAACATCAAACGCCTTCATTGCATTCATCCACCCACCAGATTCACTACCACCAACCAATTGGTTCTTGTTAACACGAACATTATCAAAGACAATTGACCTAGTATCAGAACATCTCTGGCCCATGTTAGATTCTTTTTTGCCCAGTGAAAAGCCTTCAGCGTCTTTCTCAACAATAAATCCAGACATGCCACGATATCCTGCATCGATATCGGTTTTTGCTAAAACAAAGAAAAAATCAGAATAACCGGCACCAGTAATCCACATTTTCTCACCATTGATGACATATTCATCACCATCAAGCGTGGCTGTAGTTTTACAAGCAGCAACATCAGAACCTGCTCCCGGTTCAGTAACTGCATATGAAGCAAGATGGCCTTCTTCAGCCACTCTTCTGAGCCAAATTTCCTTTTGCTCTTCGGTAGCACCGGTAATTAGTGGTGCACAAGCTAGTGCTGTAGCATAAGCAGCGGTTGCAAACCCCGGGTCGCCCCATGCCAATTCCTCGTTGACTAGAATCTCTTCCATACAACCCAATCCCAAGCCGCCATACTTTTCGGGAATATGTAAATTTAGAATACCCATATCATGGGCTGCAGTGATGGCATCTTTTGGATACTCGGATTCTGCGTCCCAATGTTCTGCCTTTGGCCTAATTTCATCGACAGCAAAATCATGGGCTAATTCTTTCAAACCTTCTTGCATTTCATCAAGTTGGAAGTTGACCATGATACTCCGAGGAGGCCGAGGGTTAAGATTTCATGGTTTAGAAACCGGCTCTTCTGAAATATTCGCAAACGGCTAAGAATATGAAATACACCACAATTAACGTAATCCCTTCCCATTTCTTAAACTCATAAGAAGTCCTCATCAACAATAAAGCTATGGCGGTACTGATTATGGTTGCTGGTAAAATAACTAACATTATCATATCAGATCCGGCATCAGTTAAATAAAGCGGATGTACCATTGATGCGATTCCAATTGACAACAATGGATCTGTTATATTGGAGCCTATTAGCGTTCCAATGGCAACTCCTTGACTTCTTTTAGCAGCCATGAAAGCAATAGTAAGCTCAGGTAAAGAAGTCCCTAGACCAGATACTACTGTACCTATTATGGAGTGAGGAATATTCATCTCATAAGCCAAATCGCTAGCGTTTACCACCAAATGGTGAGCAGCAAATACAGCAAGAGCAAGACCAATAATCACCATAACACAGTATGCCGCACCAGACCATGATAGACTTGACATGTCAATATTCTCGGCATCATTACCACCCTCATTATCCATTATTTCCTTACGGTTGTAGAGCAGCCATGAAATATAGGTGATGTAAAGCGTTGATAAGATAAATCCTTCAATTCTAGTTATCCCTTCGTCAGTAAGTAGGAATAATGCCATCAGCAAAAGAGACAACATCATTATCAAGCCGTCTCTCTTAAGCCATGACGGTCTTATCTTCAAACCCTTAGCAAGCGCAACAAAACCTAAAATCAAGGTTATTTGAACCAACACAGAACCTAGTATACCGCCAATTGCGAAATCTGCTACCTCGGGGTTTTTATCAACATTTAATGCCGATGTAGAGGTGACTAGAATCTCGGGGAGTGAGGTGCCAATTGACACAATTGTCAACCCAATAACCACCTCTGGTATCCCGCCTCTGCGGGCTAATCCTTTGGCGCCTTCAATAAAAAAGTCAGCTGAAACCACAAGTAAGCCCAAAGCTAATAGTAATATGAATACTGAAAACAAAATTCCATTACCACCAAAGTTGGTCGATAATACTTGACTGCCAATTATTGCTAGGAAAAGGGCAGCCAACATCAATATGGTATTGAACTGAAG
>JAKMFF010000045.1 GCA_022425585.1 Candidatus Poseidoniaceae archaeon | reverse complement strand
GGGCTGTTAGTGGCGTTTCAATTACTCACGTTGTTGATGAAGCAGAACGAGTCGCAGAATTATTCTAAGCACTGACTTTTGTTTGGAACTTTTTATTGATTAAACTACCAAGTCCTTCAATCCAGTCCTCATTATCATTCAAACATTTGATTACAGTCAATTCCTCTCCGCCTAAACTAATGAAGTGCTCTCTAATTCCAATGTCCAATTCTTCCAAAGTCTCAAGCCCGTCTGCCAGGAAGGCTGGAGCAACTATTGCCAATTTCTTGACACCTCGCTCAACAAGTTCGGCAACCTTGTCCATGGTTGATGGCTCTAACCACTTTACTGGTCCAATACGGCTTTGAAAGCTGAGCGACCATTGATCAGGATTTAGGCCTAATAGCCCCACAACAGTTTGAGTAGTTTTCATGCAATGGTGACCATAGCAAATCGAATTGCCTTCAGTGGCAATTGAGCAACAATCGTTTACTTGCTGACAGTGATTCTTGGATTTGTCTATCCGTTTGACGTGAGACACCGGTAATCCATGGTAAGAAAATAGTAAATGAGTGTCCTTTTCCAGTCGGGATTCAATCGATTTTGCTAATGGTATAACATATTCTTCGTCAGTTTCAAAGTGACCCATTTCCATAATCTCAGGGTTCCAATCCATCTTCTTGAGTTGCTTGTATGAATGCTTCAACGCAGATTCCGTAGTTGCTTGGGCATGGTGCGGGAACATTGGTAACAGTAATAATTCATCCACGCCTTTTGACTGCAATTTTTCTAGGCCATAGCGAATACTTGGGTTGCCGTAACGCATGGCAAATTCGAATTCAATTTCGTCGTTAGATGAGTTCAATGATTTGGTAATTCGGTCAGAGTATACCCTTAGCGGAGAGCCATCTTCCATCCAAATTTTTTGGTATAATGGGGCGATTTTCTTGGGTCTTACTCGCAATATTATGCCTCTAACAAGGAATTGCCGAACTAAATATGGCGCATCAATAACATCGGGGTCTAGCAGGAATTCTCTTAGATAGTCTCGCACAGATTTTACGGTTGGTTCATCGGGTGTTCCAACATTGATGAGCAAGACACCTTTCTTAGCCATATCTATTGGTGTCAAACCTTTCTTAATAGTTATTTGTCATTCATCACTTCTAGAACAATTAGGCATGCCATCAAATTGATTATTTCATCACAAGTTTGCGGTGTTCTTTATTTCGTGGTGCCTCTAGGACTGGTTGGGTCACATCATGACACAAGGCGAAGACAATGTTTCTCGACTGGCAGGTATGGAGGTTTACTTGCCAACCGGACAGAAACTCGGTGTTGTATATGATGTGGTAATCGACACAGATGGCATCAAATGTACTCATCTTTTTGTCAAGGAAACCGACCATGAACTAGTAGAAGCAGGAATAAATGTCGCAATTCCGTGGCGCTGGGTTCGTGGGATTAACGATATTGTACTGCTTCGCTGGTTTCCACCAACACCCATACCACTGAACAAATGAGGCTATCAAATGGGTCTCGAAGTTCACGTCCTAGGCACATCGTCTGCCCGTCCTACCAGTATTCGACAAGTTAGTGGTAGCTTAATGACCTGTGATGAGGGAATTGCTGTAGTAGATGCGGGTGAAGGCTTTCAAAGCCGGTTTGCAACTCAGAGAAAGCGCATGAAAAATTACGAATCATACCACCTCAAATCAAGTAGAGTGGCTGTGCTATGTCTCACGCATGGGCATTTAGATCACACCTGGGGAGTTTTACCTTGGTTACAATCGATGGCTCTTGATAACAGAAATCAACCATTATTGATAGTCGGGCCTACTTCAAGTAACGTTGTAGAATCATTATTAAAAAATACTACATTGCCAGATGACACGCCACACTCAGACTTATCCATACAGTTTCAATTCTGGCACAAATTAGGCGGCACTACTGAAAATCTAGGCTATGAAGTAAGGTGGGTTCTTGGTGACGTGGCCGGTGAAAAGTGGCTGGAATTTGATACTAAAACTGGTGACGTAATCGAGTTGCCTAACCAACCCCAACCGCAGGGATGGCGCAACAATCGTATTGATGCTTTACCGACACTTCACGGTATTCCCTCATGTGCGTGGAAATTATCGACCAAAGAAAAACCGGGTAAATTTGACCGGAGAAGAGCCATTGAACTAGGTTTAAATGATGAACAACGGGCTCAATTAGCAGCCGGTAATGATGTTTTACACAACGAGACAACGCTACTGGCTAAACAGTTCAGAGGTGATGATTTACCATCAATATCAGCAGTAATTTCTGGTGATACATCAGAAATGGCACCTGGTATTACCCAATTATCTGGCTGTAATTTGCTTATTCATGAGGCTACATTCCTCAACGATTGGACTAAGCATGCTGAAGATTACATGCATAGCACCGCAGCTGGAGCTGCAAGAACCGCAATAAAATGTAATGCACAGCATCTTGTTTTGACTCATTATGGAGCTCGTATCAAAGTTCCAAATGATTCAATTGATGAAGCACAAGAAGTCTTAGTTAATACTGACATTCGGATTACTGCGGCCCGAGATGGTGATCGATTACTGGTCGGTAATGACGGTTCAACAACTCATCTTCATTGGCGCGATGACGGATGGACGCGCTGATTCATTGAAGCGTTCATTTCAAGTGTATGTCACCTTACAGCGCAATATGCGTTGTGCAACTATTGCTGTGATGTTGGTGGCAATTTTACTTGCACCGTCAGTCGTAGCCCAGCCCTCTGGCAGAGATGGGCCAAATTGTTTAGATCGTCAAATTGATAATATCCTCAATACAGTAACAGTTGATGACGGCGTATGTGTAAAGGTTGATCTTGGAGCCCTGCAACCAGGCGATGTTTATGAGGTCAGTATATCGATTATCAGTGATGGTATCGATTTATTATTCTTCGACCAAAATCAAATTTTAACCTATGATGCTGGGCAATCGTACCGGACCCAATATAATCAAATTATTTCTACTGAGGATGCCCTAGGAGGCTATACTTTTCATTGGAAAGTTCCGGCTTCAATAAATCCTAAAACATGGTACATGGTATTGGATAATCTTGCTCATGATGGTGACAATGGCCAAGGAGACCAAGGTGGTTCGCAAAGCCAAATTGGGGTAACTTTTGACAAAATTCAGGAATCATATTGGACACCTTTCCATGACGTCGTAGCAGTTGCCAGTGAGAATTATGCAACTTTACTATCTGGCGATTCTCTACGCTTGGATGCTGGAACAACAATTGTAGTAACTGCATGGGAACTGGAAGGACAAGCAGATGTATACCTACAGACTAGAGCTATGCATGATTTGTATGTTTCACAAGGTGTTGGTCAATTATTTATCCCTGAAATAGAGCTTCAATCGATAAGTAGTTCTGACTCTGACACTTGGACTGTACCACAAGAACTAGATGGTCAAGAATTGCTGGTAATTGTTGACAATACCGACAATCCAGTCGGTGGAGGGGTTGGAGATACTGATATCAGAGTCAGTGTTAGAGTGGAATTAGCCCCAGTAGTTAATCCCATAATCACTTCAACCAATAACGGACAAACTTCCATAGGAGTTGCATTATCACTCGATGCCAATAATTCACCAAACAGTCTAGGACAAATAGAGACCCTCTCCTGGGATTTAGATTCTACAGTTGATACAGATGGTGACGGCGCTTTTACCAATGATCAAGATGGTCTAGGGTTTCAAGTAGACGCGGCATGGAATACCATTGGTAGTAAAGAAATAACATTGACAATTATCTCAAAATCTGGACAAATTGCTACAACCAACTATTCGGTAGTAGTCTCTGATATTGTAAACCCAATTCCGCAAATAAGTAGCAGTGCAGAATTATTTAG
>JAKMFF010000033.1 GCA_022425585.1 Candidatus Poseidoniaceae archaeon | reverse complement strand
AAGGTTACGTTATCGTAATTACCTTGTTGAGCATGTTTGCGAAAACTATCAGCATGATTTGGTGCAGCGTCGTGGTATAATTCGATTTCAATCGTGTAAGTCAAAGTCGCATTAGCAGCAGATTCCCCGTGGACTATTTCCATGGTCACTGTACTAGTTTCTCCTTGGTACATTTCTACTTCGTCTACCAAGTCTTCTAAACAGCCTGGTGTGCTAAATGTGAATAAAACCAATATCAAAAATGCTGCTGTTTTCTTAGTCGCGCTCATAGATATCGCAGGCAGAGGGTGTATAAAACCTGCAAGGCAGGTAACTATTGCTAGTTGCTTACCGTGATTTTAGCTATTTCACATTGCTGACTTGGTAGTGGAAATGATTACTGCACCAATCTTGTATGGGTCGCCATTTGATGCTGGGCGGCGGTCTTCAAGTCGGCCAACCCAACCGTCGGTTGGTACAGATGCCGGAACTCTAATTGATGCCCCTCTATCAGAAACTCCATATGAAAATTGGTCGATAGATTGTGTTTCGTGCAATCCTGTCAAACGCTCTTCGTTGTGGGCGCCATAAACATCCATGTGCTTCTTGATATTCTTACCAAAGGCCTCGCAAATAGTATCGAATAATTCCTTACCACCGACATCACGCATAGCTCCGTTGGAGAAATTTGCGTGCATTCCTGAACCGTTCCAGTCGCCTTTGATAGGTTTTGGATGGTATTCGATGTAGTAGCCATAACTTTCAGTTAGGCGGTCAAGTAGGTAACGAGCAACCCATAATTCATCGCCAGCGCGTTTTGCACCTTTAGCAAAGATTTGGAATTCCCACTGCCCACAAGCTACTTCTTGGTTGATGCCTTCAAAATTAATACCTGCTTCTAAGCACAAATCTGCATGTTCTTCAACCAGCGCGCGTCCATGAGTGTTTTTGCCGCCGACTGAACAGTAATACAGCCCTTGAGGACCAGGATAGCCACCAACTGGGAACCCTAAAGGAAGTTGAGTTTCAACATCCATAATGAAATATTCTTGCTCATAGCCGAACCAAAAATCATTATCATCGTCATCAATTGTTGCTCGTCCATTAGATGGATGTGGTGTTCCATCAGGATTTGTGACTTCACACATAACAAGATAGCCATTTACTCTTTGTGGGTCTGGGAAAATTGCCACGGGTTTTAGTAAACAATCTGAATCTCCACCATCTGCTTGGCGAGTAGAAGATCCGTCAAACATCCATATTGGGCATTCTTCTACAGTTCCGCCAAAATTACTGCGCACCATTGTTTTGCTGCGCATATTCTGGGTTGGTTCATATCCATCTAGCCAAATGTACTCTAACTTTGCTTTATCCATCATAGTTATCGATTCTCTCGTACAATGGACGGTATATTAACCATACGCCCATTTAATTGGCTATAATTTGTGTGTTATCATCATTTATTCTCATATAAAGTGTGCAAATGCTTTATTTTCAGTTTGTTTTTTGCTTTGTATATATTCATTTGCGCGCGGAAAGTTTAGGATTTGTGCGTTTGAACAACGTTGCTAATTTGGTAGATTGAACGAGACTTTACTTAGCCGAGCAAACATCTATGCTCTGTCTAGGAATGGTTTAGTTATGGATGATAATGTGATGACTATTGAGAATACACCAGAAATGCGCTCATTTATTCAATTGTGGATGATGAGTGGTGGCATGGTGCTAAGTACGGTTAACCAAATCTTGGAAGATGGTCGAACGATTGAGTTGCCTGCTATGCCGGGTAGAGATTTCAAAAGCGAAATCATTGCATTAAGTGAATCCTTCAACACGATTGTTTCGAGGTTAAAGTGATGGAAGTCCCAACGGGGAGTCACATTCGCAGATGGCGAAAGTCCCTATCTATGACTCAAGCGAGGCTCGCCGAATTAAGCGGTGTTGCTCAATCGATAATTGCTAAAGTAGAAAATGAGGCGGTTGATCCTCGCTCATCGACTCTGCGCAAGCTCGTTGAAGCCTTATCAAGATTTGAAAGCCCAGAAAAGTTACACACTGTTCGAGATGTAATGGTCACTGATGTGGCGGCATTAAAATTCAACGACACAATTCAAACTGCAATTGATAATATGGTGAAGGACGGAATTAGCCAACTGCCTGTTTTGTCTGAAGATGGGGAAATTTTAGGAATTGTTTCAGAGGAGAGTATCTTGCAAAAGGGTGCCCATCGAAATGGTTTAGTCGGGCAGGTGATGCACCCCGGCCCCACTATTGTCGACATTGGTTTATCGGTAATCGAGGCAAGAAGAAGACTTACCGAAGTTGAAGTCTTACTAGTAGTAGAGGGAGATATTCTAGCGGGTTTAGTAACTAGGATGGATCTTGTCCATGCTTTGCGCCTGAACAGTATTGGCTGATTATTGGTTGTTAGCGGCTGTTTCGCCTTGTGGGGTAATCAAAACGTTACTACTGTCCCGATAAATTACCGGCATTTCAACTATCGATACGCTTGGGATTATGTGCATAGAACAAGCAGGTGTGCAGGCGGGCGGGAGATAATCCTCGCCCGATTCTGATAGAATGAAGGTGATCCCGTGTCCAACTGGAAGTAATACGTCCATCCCTTGAAATTCCATTAGCATAGTTACTGTCTGGCCTGGTAGGACAGTTTGTGCGTCATAACCGCCGGCATGATAACGTACGTCCATAGTTGCGTGTCCTAGCCTGATACCTGTTTCAGAATCTTGCATTTCAACAAATACTTGGCCGCCGTCAAATGATGGTACAACTGTTAAGTGGAATGTGGCTAGGCCTGATATGTGTGTATCATTGTCTTCGGAAATTGGGGGGCAGGTTGTGGTAACTGTGGATTCGCCACCAAGAACTAAGCCACCAGTTCCTGTAAATGCCCCAGAAGATTGGCATTGTGACATATCAAGTTGGATGCGTTCAGCGTCTTGTGGCGGCCATGTCTCTTCGATTC
>JAKMFF010000017.1 GCA_022425585.1 Candidatus Poseidoniaceae archaeon | reverse complement strand
TCCCCTACCATGTCGCTCAATTAGTCCTAACGTCAATCATCTATGAACTCTACCTAAAATCATGACAAGATTCATTTTGATGGTAGCATAGGAATACTCGGTGAGGTAATGGGTGAATGCGAAGTTTGCGGGGCGATGAAAGTTGGAACAAAGCAAATTATGATGGGCAAAGCACAGGTTTACGCCTGTACCCGCTGCGTTGAGAAACTGGGTTTGGCTCCCAAAGAAGAAGCACCTGGAATTAAAATGTCTAGAGCAAGAACCTCTTTCAGTGCTCCTAAACCAAGGAGGAAAAATGACATAATGGCTAAGCGTGAAAAAGAATTAGCCGACGATTTTGGTAACCGAATTGCCAATGGAAGAAAAGCCAAAGGTTGGAACCATGCTGAATTAGGTAAACGAATTGCTGAAACTGTCAACGTTATAAAATCCGCAGAATCTGGTAAACTACCCACAGATTCTTTGATTAAAAAATTAGAAAGAGTTCTTGGCATTGTATTACTTGTCGAATCTACCCCCTCTGAAACTTCTAGAGTCGTAACTCACGGAAACAGAAACATGACCCTTGGCGATTATTTCAAACAAAATGGTGCTTAAATGCGACAATTAAAGGTTCATTCATTATGGCTTGCCCAAGATGATCCCAAAAAAAATACTGCAGTATTATCATCAAAACGTGGCGATATTAAGCTGCATAAGAGAATTAATACACTACCAAAAAAGGGAATTATTCTAGAGCCGTTATGTGGGAAAATTTTTGGTCCAGAAGACCATGAGTTATTAACTGAAAATAATGGTTCAATAGTAGGTCTTGATTGTAGTTGGAAACAGATTGAACCAAGCGTTGAATTAGTTATGAAAAGGACGAGGTTAAAGCCTCGAATGTTGCCATTATTTTTGGCTGCTAACCCAGTTAATTGGGGCAAACCAGGCAAATTGTCGACAATTGAGGCGTTAGCAGCAGCAGTCTACTTGTGCGGCAATAAAAACCAAGCAAAAGAACTCCTAGCCGGATTTCGTTGGGGTCAGAGGTTTATTGAATTAAATTATGAACCTTTGGAGGAATATTCTGCCGCTAAAACAAGTCAGGAATTGGTTGACCTTCAGTTTGAATTCTTTGACCTTGAGCACTTGAGAAATGGTGATGAGTAGTGAATTACCGTAAAATCCCGATATCAAGAAATAAGATGGGTAAGAGGATTATTGAATCAGACGATGTAGCGATTGAATCGCTTGTCAAACTGACTGTTAATGATGAACCAATGGCTAATTTATTGGCGTCTCCAGAAGATTGTAATGATCTAATCTTAGGACATTTACTAACCGAAGGATATATTCCAATAACGACAAAACTAGATAAATCCAATATCACTATCAATCAGGATGAATATGGAACTATTTTAGTTAACTTGGATTGTTTAGACATGGTAATTAATCATCGAAAGTCGTTAGGTATTACCACAACATCTTGTGGCGCGTGTAAGTTAGACGGCATGGATTTATTGATTGATGGATTACCCGGTGTGGAGCCCTTGAAAAATTTTGATAACTCTGTGTTGTACCAAGGGCTGATAAAGATGTCTGAAAATCAAACAGGGTTCATTAAAACTGGTGGCATGCACTGTGCAGGTCTATTATCAAGAGATGGAAATTTACAATATCACAGCGAGGATATTGGCCGTCATAATGCAGTCGACAAAGTAATTGGTAAAGCATTTGGTAATGTTAATTTAAACGACTCAATTCTATTACTAAGCGGCAGATGTGGGTGGGATATTGTTGCTAAAGCAGCGCGATGTAATATATCTTATATCGCATCTATCGGAGCCTGCTCATCACTTGCTGCTAGTTGTGCAAGAAATTTAGGCATTACAATACACTCTTTCGTTAAAGAAAATAGTTCTGTAATCATTGGTTAGCCTATCAATCTATACAGAGATTTCAAATGATTGATTTCTAAGAGAGTGAATGTTAGGAGGAATAAATCATGAAAGGTAAGACTCCTCTGGAAGATATCCCACTTAAAATTGGGAAACCAAAAATTACCGCTGCAGGAATACCGGCGGTTATTTCTAGCGCCAAACATTCACTAAAGAAAATGGGCATCAAAAACACCATAAAAACTCTAAGAATGGTGAACCAACAAGATGGTTTTGATTGCCCTGGATGTGCTTGGCCAGATCCAGAACATCGTTCATCATTTGAATTCTGTGAAAATGGGGCTAAAGCAGTTGCTGATGAAGCAATGCAGGCAAATGTAGATGAACGTTTTTTTGAAAAATATTCAATCAAACAACTAAGTCAAAAAAGTGATTATTGGCTCAATAGCCAAGGGAGAATCAAACAACCGATGTATTTGGGGCCTGGCCAGAGTAATTATACTCCAATAAGTTGGGAAAAATCCTTGAATCTTATTTCCAATAAACTAAACGCTATCGCTAATCCAAATAGGGCGGTATTTTACACCTCAGGAAGAACAAGTAATGAAGCTGCATTTTTGTACCAAGCATTTGTTAGAATGTTTGGAACAAATAACCTTCCTGATTGTTCAAATATGTGTCACGAATCTAGTGGCAAAGCATTGGTTTCAACAATAGGGATTGGGAAGGGTACAGTAACTTTAGAGGATTTTAATCATGCGGATACCATTTTGGTCATTGGTCAAAACCCGGGCACCAACCATCCGCGAATGTTAACCGCACTTAGAGATGCAAAATTGAAAGGTGCGACAATAATTCACATCAATCCACTTCCTGAAACCGGTTTAGTCAGGTTCAAACATCCTCAAGATTATATGACGCTGAATTTGTCTTCAACTGGTCTTGCAGACATGCATTTACAGGTTAAAATTGGTGGTGATGCGGCTTTACTAAGGGCGTTAAATAAACTTACAATTGATGCGAATTCTACAGATGAAAAGTTCATTTCGCAAAAAACCAAGTCATACAATGATTTTGCTGAATCTTTGGAGGATATTGATTGGAATAGAATAGAAACCGATTCGGGGATTGCTAAAGATGAAATAATAGAGTTGTCAGAAATAGTAACTAAATCTAAATCGATAATATCATGTTGGGCAATGGGTTTGACACAGCATAGAAACGGTGTTCATGTTATTCAAGAAGTAGTAAATCTGCATTTGCTCGGCGGCCATATAGGTCGAAGCGGTGCTGGTTTATGTCCAGTTAGAGGACATTCCAATGTTCAAGGTAATAGATCCGTTGGTATTTGGGAAGCACCTAGTGACTCGTTCATAGAACAAATGGAGATGGGCTTAAAAAATTCCATGCCGCGTAAACATGGATATGATGTAGTTCGCTCCATTCAAGCAATGGAAAATTCCGAAGTAGACTTCTTATTTTGTTTAGGTGGTAACTTCATCTCTGCAACTCCAGACACTCCTAGAACGGCAAATGCTGTTTCCCAGTTGGATATGGTGGTACATGTCTCTACCAAACTAAATCGTTCACACTTAGTCAATGGCAATGAATCATTAATTCTACCTTGTTTGGGACGTACAGAGTCAGATGTTCAAGCTGGAGTAGAGCAATTTGTAACTGTGGAAAATTCCATGGGAATCGTACATAAATCCCAAGGGAAACTGAAACCAGCCTCTAAAATGTTGAGAAGTGAACCGTGGATAGTAGCAAATTTAGCTCATTTGACCTTAGAAGATTCTAATATTGATTGGCTAGGATGCATCCAAAACTATGACAAAGTTAGAGATTTAATCAGTGAATCAATAAATGGCTTTGAGGACTATAACTCCAGAGTCAGTCAACCTAATGGATTTTATTTACCAAACTCTCCCAAAGATAATTGCGAATTTGATACAAATGATGGTTTTGCTCACTTTTCGATAAATCCTTTACCCGATGTATCGTTAAATGATGATGAATTTGTCATGATGACGATTAGATCACACGACCAATATAATACTACTATTTAC
>JAKMFF010000360.1 GCA_022425585.1 Candidatus Poseidoniaceae archaeon | reverse complement strand
ACATGGTCACGGTAGGTTATCAAGTATTTGGTCAGTTGTTCGCCATTTATACCGGTAAACGGTAATATTTTATTCATTTAAGGAAATTTCAAGAAGACTTACGCTCATAAATTGCCCATATTATGCCTATCGATGCCATCGGAAAAACTATTATTTTAAGATAATCTTTAGTTTGGTCAATCGTGATATCTCGGTAAGCGAACTCTACTAATCCCAAGTTTTCGCCTAACATTGAATTGTTAGACAGTTCATTTTCTGTTGATTCATGAATTAATACTAAACTAAACTTCTCACTATTGTTAAAACTCACAGAAAAATTATCTGAACAATTGTCACTACTTGCCGCGCTGAAACCGACACTTTGGCTAATGTTATTTTGCACCAAATTACACGTAGCAACCGCAGTTACTACTCTGTCTCTATACTCTCCAGCGGGGTTAACAAAACCTTCTGGGACAACAAGCTCATGCTTCATCAAAAGGAACGTCAATTGAGTGTCATATTCAACAGATATAGGCTTAAAGTTGGTTATTTTTGCAGTGTATAGGTTTGAATTTTTATTTATGCTAAATCCCAGTTGAGAATATTGTTGATTTTCTGTTTCTTTCTTGAGGATGTCTTTCTGCACATCAGGCCATGAATTTGGTCCAACTCTAACTTCTCCACCTTCTACCACAAAAGAAGGTGTTGAGCCTAAATCAGGGTTAATTAATTTCATGCGTTCAATCCTATGGCTGGCAGCCTCTGGCTGAAAAGCATCTTCGCCGTCAGGTGGGTGATAGGTTACAATACTAATTCTAGATCCGTGCGAATCAGCAACTTGCTGTAAATACGGGTCAATCTCAGCACAACTTGCACACCATGTAGCACTTAACTCTTCAACCAAAATAGTTCGACCGCCGATGATAATTAATTCTTCATCCCAATCACTTGAATATTCTTTTACAACTGCTGTAACATTCGAGGTCTGCATAGATAATGTAATCAGAACAGTGATAAAAACTGCCAAACCGATGCGTCGATTGAACATAATTTCTGCTCCTTGATTAACCGTAGAAGGTCTTCCTCTTTCAGTATATGTCCTAATGTGTAGGCTAAGTTCATTTGTGAGATAGTTGAGCCGTGGGTGAGGGGAATTATGGCAGACCACTGGATTGAGAATCATAAAAGAGATTCTTGGAGGCGTCAAGCCAAGGCCAGTGGTTACCGTGCAAGGTCCGCATTTAAGTTACTACAAATTCAAGAAAAGTTCAAACTTGTAAGAGAAGGTGATGTAGTGCTTGACGTAGGGTGCCATCCTGGCGGATGGGCACAAGTAGCAGTTGAATTAGTCGGTGATGAGGGTACTGTAATCGGTATTGATTTAGAACCATGTCAGCCGGTTGAAGGTGCGGTGTTATTGGTAGGCGATATTACCGAAAAATCTACCCAAGAAAGAATTTTTGCAGAATTGGAAGGTAGAGTTATCAATACAATAGTTTCTGACATATCTCCCGATATTACTGGTAATTGGGATGTAGACCAAGCAGTTGCTATGACTTTAGTTGCTGATGTTCTTGATTTTTCTCTTGATTTATTGGGCTATGGTGGTTCGTTTACCACAAAAATATTCCAAGGAGTCGGAATTGAGGAACTAATCGAGGCAATTAAACCATACTTCTCAGAAGTGCGAAGATTCTCTCCAATGGCATCAAGAAATTCTTCTTCCGAGGTGTACTTAGTCTGTCGCAATCACATGCCATGGAAACGTGGCACTACTATGGTAAGAAAAACCTATGAAAAATTATTGGATAAAAAACTAAACCCTGAATCTAATGAAGTTGAAACCGAAGTATATTCATCATTCAAAATCCGCAAGAAAAAACCGGTCAATTGATTTATCAACATTAATGCCAATCTTCTATTTATGAAGAAAAATAGTAAGTCAATAACCAAGCCTAGAGTGTACAAAAAAGGACGACAATTTGTCACTGACCTGAGGCCGAACCGGCCAGTTCGCCAACTTGATCTAATTATGCTGCGGATATATCCCCGTAGGCTAATCTATTCTGAATCTTATACCGGCCCGGTCGCGGCAGCTTGTGGTAGGGATGAAACGGGACTTGTTGGTTTGATATTGTGGAATGAACAGATAGACCAAATAAGAATTGGCGACATCATTAGAATCGAATCCGGTTGGTGTCAAATGCGTGACGGAGAGTTAGTTGTCAGCACTGGTTCCACAGGTAAACTGATAATCATTTATATATAAATCTACCTATCAATTATTCTCAGTTTACCTGTGTAACCAGTGCTGACAAC
>JAKMFF010000353.1 GCA_022425585.1 Candidatus Poseidoniaceae archaeon | reverse complement strand
AATCAACATATGGGTCGGAAGGTGACTACCAGCCATCTAGGCAAGAAGCGAATCAAGAATTAAAGGATATAGTTTCAAGAACTTTAAGCCGCGGTGGAAAGATGGTATTTCCAGTGTTTGCCGTAGGTCGAAGTCAAGAAGTTATGATTGCTATCGATGAGTTGTTTCGTTCTGGAACAGTTAAGCCAGTTCCAGTATGGCTAGATGGTATGATTCAGGAAGCCACAGCGATACATGCAGCTCACCCCAACTATCTTACCAATACTCTGCGTAAATCTTTGCTCAAAGATGATGGAGGTAATCCGTTTAGTAATGAATGGTTCCGACCAGTGAAAAGTCGTGATTTGCGAGAAAATATTCTCATGGACCCATCTCCTTGCATCGTTTTAGCGACTTCAGGAATGATGAATGCAGGTCCTGTTGTGGAATATTTCAAAAATTGGGCATATAGTAAAAGGAATTCCTTATGTTTCGTAGGTTACCAAGCGGAGGGCACTTTGGGCAGAAGATTACAAAAAGGTTTCAGTGAAGTTCCTATGGTCATCAACGGCCAGACTGAAATTGTCAAAGTAGGGTGTGAAATGGCAACAATTGATGGCTTTTCAGGACATTCTGACAGGAGACAACTATTGGAATTTGTTGAACAACTTAATCCAAAGCCACGTAACATTATTTGTCACCATGGAGATTATCACAAGTGCAACGAATTGGGTCACACATTAAGGGAACGTTACAAATGCCGAACCTATGCGCCAAAAAACTTGGAAACCATAAGGCTGCTATGATCACATAAGCGGTATGTCAATATCGCTATCCAACGGGTTTGGTATCTCTGAAGCATCACCGATTTCAGTATTTCCTGCACTCCTTAAACCATAGTTTGCAATAACTCCCGCTGTTGAACTTTGGTTGTAATCATTAGTGGTATTTTTTTCAAATAAATTCCAAAATACAACTGTAATGGTGAGCACTAGAAAGATTAGAAAAACGATAGATGCAGAAGTAGTGCCTCCTTCGTTTCCAACCACTAATCCGATGATAATGAGGCTTAATGCGACTAGTAGAAGCGCCCCTCTGTATCTCGCAGCCATGTTCTGCGATAACCATTTCATTCAAGAACCTCTTGCGACTGGTGGTACACATGAAGCCGGGAAGGGTGTCTAGAGGAAGTCAAGGTTGGTTGATGACTGCAGTTGCTCCTTGGGGAGAAAATGCCGAAGATGCATATGACCAAGGATTAGTTGAACTAGGTTTAGGGGATACTCGATTAATAGAAGTAAAAGGTGCAATGTTGCCCCTAAACTTTGAAGCAACACCACCACGACCTTTGCCAATGGGTTCATTGGTTGAATGTCACATGGCAACAGCATATTCTTACAACGGTTCTAGTGCTTGTGCTGGGGTTGCTTGGGCATCTTGTGTGACTCCAGAAGGCGATGAATGTGCAGTAGTAGCGACCATCTCTACAGAAATGGACTATGAAGAAACCACTCTTCTACTTCGAAGAAATCTTCAAAGAAGATTGGCATCAAGAGACCTTGAAGTAATCACCTTTGACGTAGCGGTAGATGAAGTTACGGCTGGAGCAGAACATCATGGAGTAGCAATGGCAGCGTTGATTTTACCGAATTCACTTTCCCTTGGCGGCAGACAATCCTCAGGTCCAATAAGAGGAGGTCTTACAGTACCAGAAGATAAGAAGCAGAAGCGAGTTGATGTCAAAGCACCTGCTGCGCCAGCTTTGAGACCAGGAAGTAAGAGAAGCGGGCCTAGTTCAGATTTCAGTCTTTGATAGTCATTTTGAATAACCGCCGCCGGAATTTAACTTCATGGCAGATACTTGGAATGTGTTCAAATGTCTTGCTTGCAATAATTGCCATGGAAGAAAAACTAGTGGGCATTCCTGCCCACACTGTGGTCAAAGGATCGGTGAATTTACACCCGTTGTTGACAAAGCCGCTAATCCAAGCGACTTAAGATTGAAAGTCATCCTAGCAAATACTCCTCCAGAACTTAGGGATGCTTTAGGCAAGCAATTGACTAAAGCAGAAAG
>JAKMFF010000345.1 GCA_022425585.1 Candidatus Poseidoniaceae archaeon | reverse complement strand
CAATAATCATTTCATCTCATCAGGTCAGCGGACTTGTAGGCTTTATTGATCAATTACTGCTTATTCATCGTGGACAAATAGTTGCTGATGGAACTATAGAAGATATCGAATCAAAACTTGGACTAGATAACAGAATAGAACTTAGAGGACATGGTGCAATTCCCGACTTTACCAAGTTATTTGGAAACGATTGTGTTTTGAATAGTCAGAATAGTGCTAGAGATTGGAGTTGCATTATTCAAAATCCTGGCGCAAATGCTGTCAAAAAAATCATTGATGCGGGTTATGACGTTCTAGAATGGAAGCGAAAATCTCCGGACATCGTTGAACTGCTATGCCACGCCACTGGTTTGGAAATAGAAGATATTGGAATGGAATTACAAACCTCAGACATGATGCCTTTGAGGTCCAAAACAGAGGAGGAATAACATGTTCAATCCTCAAGTTATTGCCATCGCAAAGCGCATTGCGAGAGAAAAGCTTGGTTCGACTCGGATGTTCATTATGCTACCAATCTTGGTTCTATTCATACCGGGAATGGCATGGGGCTTTTCTGACCCTGAAATCATGTTACCGGGAGGAATTACCCCCGATAGCGTAATGGAAGTGATGTTCTATACCAGTCTAGGAGTAGTCTTTGCTGGAACTATGTGTGGAGTGATTTTGTCTTTTGATGGCATTAGTAAGGATAGGTTTAGTGGTGTACTTGAAGTTAAATTATCTCAGCCAATGCCCCGGCAAAAACAGTCATTTGGAATCGCTCTTGGACACTGGTTCGCTATCCTAATCCCAGTTTGGGTATTATGGCTAATTTCGACCATAATTGTGTGTTACCGCTTAGATATGGCCCCCGAAATAGTGGAGACTGTTGCATCATTTATCTCCGTTGGATTGATTCTATTCTGGTATGTCGTGTTCAGCCTAATTGCTTCAACATATTCCAAAGATCAGGGTACATCGATTGCATTTGGCGTTGGAATGTGGTTCTTATTCACCTTTTTATGGGCCCTAGTAACCTCAATGGTAGCCTTTGCATCAGGAATAAATGTTGGTGAGGTGAATAATCAAGAGATGATAAGGATTGAAGGATTTTTGGATTTATTGTCACCTAATGGGGTATTTCATCATTTACTAGAAACCAATCTAGCTGATGTTGATAGGGGTGTACCAAGTATAATTTCTTGGTTATCTGCAGTTTTGTGGACAATAACCCCTTGGTTTTGGTTCAAACTCCGTATGACAAAGATACAACCATAACATCACTATCATGAAGATGTTATCCAAAGAGTATTAGAGAGGCAGAGCCTACCGACAAGTATGGCAGCAAGACGTTACTATGTTTCAGCCACAGCAATTACCATGCTAATCATGATGTTGACAATGAGCGTAAGCAACGGCATTACAACTCAAGAACTAACCACCAATGAACCGATGGAAACTGAAGGCAGACAAGACGGGCTGTCCGATGTTGATTG
Organism: Candidatus Poseidoniaceae archaeon; assembly: GCA_022425585.1. The sequence goes on along the minus strand of JAKMFF010000345.1, from coordinate 1,647 downwards.
TTCAGGCTATACTTTTGAAGATTTATTTGACTATAACTTCGCCATGTTTAATATTGACATTGGTGCTGATTGGGCAACGGCTGAAATGACAGCAACCGCTTTTGTCAACGGCAGTAACTCGGCAACTGTCAGAGAGAATCTAGACGATTTGTTTGACGGCGCGCCAGGAGGAGCAAATGGTTGGATTAGCACAGATGAGCGTGAGGCTGTTAGAGAAATCGGGCCAATGTGTATCGAAGATATGGAAACCCGCTTAGGGCTTCGAGAAGGAGTACCTCACAGAACAGATAGTGGTGTTGATTGGAATGATATGGAATTCGTTGAAGAAGGAATTGCCCTTGACGAAGTAGATCTAGTTGCTCCAAATCACCCAGAAGAAAGGTCGTGTACTAATTTTGGTGCAAACCCAGACTGTAAAGAAATTCCCGTGTATGCAACAGATGACCTACAAATCAGTCTTTTTGTCAAGAATGGCGAAAGCAACAATATGAGATTCGACCAACTACCTAACAAAGGTGTATCAGATTTCACTCTCGCACTAAATGTCACAAACATGACGAATGCTGAGTTAGTACTAACTTTCCCTGCTTTACAAGGGCTCAGGATTGCGGATTATTCAATGGAGGATGACGGAGTAGCACTTGTAGAAGGTCAAGACTACATAGCACCACTAGAAGAATTTCTACCTGATGGAAAGCTTAGAATCTACCAAGATGTAAATTATGACAAGGCGGATTGGCCTGTTGGAAGAAACCTTTTCATTGACTTCACTACATCTGAGCCGGAAACAAATGACATACCTCAGTGGACTAACGCCAAACCAAATAACAATTCAATCATCCCTCTGATGACGGGGAGCGAATACCTTACGGTAACCGCTGAAGAGTTATCTGACTGGGCCACAGATTCAAACGGTTGGAATCTAAATTGTGTATTCGCTGAAAATGGCTGGAGTTCACGACAAGATGAAACCGGAAACATGCTGGTTTCATCACCTTCGGGCGCCACTTCCTCAATCGCCACATGCAGCGTTAGTGACCCATTTGGAGCGGTTGCTGAAGAAACTCTTGACTTCACATTTGGACAGCCATTTACTGCGACTGCAACAATTAATGACGGTGAAAATATTGACTTCACTTTGACTCCGTCGGGACTAGTTGCTGAAATGACGGTTAGCGCTCATGCGCATCAAGAGAATATCATGGGTTCGATGAGATCCTCAATGGCCAGCAATCAACCAATTACCATTGCTTTGCCAATGGATGGTCTAAAACCAGGCAATGTCATGGTTATGGGCACTGCATCGGCAAATAATATGATGAATTTTGACTACATGCTGGACTTCGGACTAGAGAAACTAAGTCTTCCACCTACGGTCTCACTTAAGATGAGTTTCGATGGAAAGAACGCCACTTGGGACGCAAGTGGATTACAATTTACTCTCAAGGGAACTGTGTCAGATCCCGATGGAGAGGCTGTCACACTAGCACTCCAGTTGTGTGGTTCAAGTGCTACTGACTTTACTAAAGTTGGAATTAATTGGGAAATTGATGTTTCAATCGCAACATGCGTTCTCCAAGAAATAACTACTTATGATGTAAAAATTACTGCAACTGATGAGTCTGGTGTCGAAAGTACCTTGGAGAT
>JAKMFF010000063.1 GCA_022425585.1 Candidatus Poseidoniaceae archaeon | reverse complement strand
TGCTTGGGGTTCCCGTGATGGCGACGAATCTGCGACCGCTCAAGTAGCCACAAATAATGCCTCAGTTGGTTACGTATTTGAACAAGTATATCGTCCATGGAATGGTTCTCTAAATCCTCGCTGGATGCGTAATTGGGCTATACTGAGGCATCATGTTTTGGGGATATTTCGTAAAGGGCATCGCCCATGGGGTTGGCCAACAAAACTATTCATGGTGCTAGTGTTTATTGCATCGCTTGGAGATGTTGCTTTAACCCTGCTTTCATCATTGATTGGTAGTCCTGAACTTCATACCATGTGGGGGGTAAATAGGGATAATCTATACGGTCACGTTCTTGGTTTCTTCCCGCGAAACGTCTTGTATTATCCAATCCTTGCTGCGTTACTTGTTGGTGGGATGATTTCAGAAGACCGAAGCCATGGAACTTCAGCATTATATTTCTCGCGACCGATCAGCCGGTTTGACTATTTGATGATGAAATATATCTCAGTGGCAATGATTCAAGCATTTGTCGTGTTATTCACTTTGATGATTTATTACTTTGTTGAAATCCTCGCCATGGGCCGAGGTTGGGCTTGGATAATTGATACATTTCCGCTTTTCATTGCTGCGTTTATCGGTGGTGTGATGCTGATTGTTACCTACACCAGCATCGGTTTAGGTTTGTCTAGTGTATCTCGTGGTAAATTCTTCCCTGGAATTGGCTTAGTAGCAATTGTTCTGGGAACTAAAACGTTGGCTATTTTAGTCTCTAACCTATTTGAACGAGATATCATGTATCTACTTTCTCCGTATGATTGCTTAGCACATGTAGGGCAGGCCTTAATCGGAACTCAGACTACCTATGACCAATATTCTTGGACATGGTCTTTTGCTTCAATAGTATTGATGAATGCCTTTTTCCTCTACATTATGTCCTCGAGAGTAGCTTCAATGGAGGTGACTAGAGAATGATGCCAGATTTCCATCAAGAAGGCCAGCCTGAGGTAAAAGAATGGGTTCCAGAGCAAGAAGCGCCAGTCATATTGATTGAAAACCTTTCAAAGACATACGGGAAAATTCATGCCCTGAGCGGCATTACGTTGGCTCTTAGCGGTGGAGTTACCGGTATTCTTGGAATGAATGGTGCAGGGAAATCGACGTTGTTCAAAATTTTGATGGGGAAATTAAAGCCAAGTTCAGGGCAAGTGCGTTTGTTTGGTACTAATCCTTGGAAGAATCCAGCACCATATTCACGCGTTGGATTTGTTCCAGAAGGTGAGAAAATGCATGATTGGATGACTGCACATGACTTCATCTCAACATTTGCTAGATTAGATGGATTAACTCGCGATGAAGCCAAACTCGAGGCAGATAGAGTACTCGACTTCGTCGGTTTGGCCGATGTGGCGCACAAACAAATTGGTCGGTTCTCAAAAGGTATGCGTCAAAGAACAAAAATAGCCCATTCTTTGGTAAACGATCCAGACTTGATAATACTAGACGAACCGCTACAAGGTTGTGATCCTTTGGCTAGAACTACTATCATGAATGTGATAAGAGAATTGGGCAGAATGGGCCGAACAGTCATAGTTAGCAGCCATATTTTAGGTGAGATAGAACGAATTACTGAACAAATTGTAATCCTTCATCATGGTAGATTACTGGCACTTGGTAACCTTCACGCAATTCGAGAGAGATTGGATAACATCCCTCACAGAATTGAAATTGGTACAGACGGTCCTAAGAATTTGGCTAAAAGCGTAATAGATATCGAATCTGTCCATGGCATACTGTTTCAAAGTGATTCCGTGCTTTCAGTCCAAACTCACAACCTAGGTCACTTCCACAATAATTTGCCTCAAGCAATCATTGAAGGTGGGCACAAAGTCACTTCAATTGATAACCCTGATGATGACCTTGAGTCAATATTAGGGTACTTAACAAGCGGGAGTCGATTGTAATGGCTGACAAGACCAACACTATTTTCCGCGCCTTGGATAGGAAAGCGGCAGCAATTACTGAATTCACTATGAGGCAGTACCGTACTAAAATTTCCACCTGGGTAGTCTTGATTACGGGTATGATTGTGATTTGTTTACTGATGCTGTTTTACGTTGATGCAATGCAACGGGACTTCGAATCTATCGATAACGATGGTGATTCGGTTGATTCTGACGGCGATTTATACCCAGATGGTCAAGAACGACTCTACGGTACGAATCCTTTTTCTGACGAATCACATCCTGGTTTATTCGACCCTCCAGTGCCGCCTGATGATCCTTCTAAATGGATTGATGAAGATGATTTTGATTGGGATGAATCGCCGTCAGGTACCCAAACTGTCAGCGTAGGATATGAT
>JAKMFF010000332.1 GCA_022425585.1 Candidatus Poseidoniaceae archaeon | reverse complement strand
CAACAACAGAGTTAGATGACCAGTCAACAGTTTTTCATCAGGGCTCATCAGCAGTAAGAGTACAAATATCATCTCCAGCATTCACCATAAGTGCTGATGAAGTAATCACGTTTTCTGCAAGTTTGTATGATTCTGTCAACAGCGTAGTTGCTGGAGAAATCATCTGGTCAAGTTCAAATGGCACAATTACCGGTGATGGTACTTTTTACCCATGGACTGCAGGGGTTATCACTATTCAAGCCAGACATACCAATCTTACCGATGAATTCAACATAACAGTAACTCCGGGAATCGGTCAATCGCTAGAAATTTCAATATCCTCAGGACAAGTTTTGCAAAATAATATCCTTACTGCCAATTTAATTGACGCAAGAGGCAATCCAAATCCTACCGATCAGGCAGCGTGGAGTATTGATGGCCAATATTTTGGTCAGGGTAATCCTGTATGGATTCCTTTGAATATTGGCCAGTATCAATTGACTGCCAGATTATATCAAATGGAGGTTACAGCCCCTATTGATGTAGCTGCTGGGGATCCATACCAATTTGTTTTTGACCAAAATATAATAATTCAAAGTAATTCTGCTACTCAACTTGAACCAATGCTTGTAGATGCGAATGGATTTACTATGGATATTAGTCTTGCTGGCTCAAAGACATGGCTTGTGGAAAACGGTTCTGTGAACTCGACAGGGGTATATTTTGCAACTCACCCGGGAAGTTGGAATATCACCGTGTCTGCTGGACCGGTTTCTGGTACAGGAATTCTTACAGTCGTACCAGCTGATGCAACTACTTCTACCCTTGCTATTATTCCAAATGAGCCGGTTTATACCGCTGGTGAACTGTATGAGATAGCTGCATATCGAACAGATATATTTGGCTACTCAGGATTGATTACTCCTCCATTGGCCAACTTCTCAGTTTCTTCGGGAACACTTAGCCAAGATTCTGGCAGAGTTTACTGGACTCCAATGACTATGGGTAGCCAATCAATAACTGTGATTGATTCAGGCTTTGAATCAACTGTTTCAGTAACTGTAGCTCACGGGCTGGCTATCGATACAAGATTGGTATTTTCGCCAAATAATTTAGCAGTAGGTCAACAATCGACCATTGTAGTCCAGGCATACGACCTAGCAGGGAATACTTGGAATGTCAATGGCAGTATTGATGTTTTAATTGGAAATGTTTCCACTATCACCAATCATGATACCTACTATACCGTTGTTCCCGATGCAATAGGTGCATTTGCAATAAAGAGTAGTTGGTTTGACCCAATTTCTGGTATAGTTTTCGAATCTCAAGACATTAAACAAGTCGGTTATGGTGATTTAGCGAGGATTGAGTTAGACGGTCAAGGTTTGAAAATTCCGATTGATATAGCATTTGATTTAAACCCAAGATTCTTTGATTCATATAATAATGAGTTGACAGACATATTTGTTAATTGGACTATTGATGGAGAAGATCAAACATTGGCAATGTCTCTACTTGATTACAACTGGATACCTTCATCTATTGGCAGTCATGAAATCCAAGCAAATGCAGCAGGTATTTTCTCAGTTGTGTCGCTAACGGTTACGGCAGGTGATGCGCGTCAAATCGTCACTGATAAGGAAGCCGGCTTTGTGGTAAATTCTGGCGAGGAATCTGATTTATATGTTGAAATTGCTGATTCACGTGGTAATTTTGCCCCAGCAGAATCGATTACGATGGATCTAAATTCCTCAGTCGGAAGTCTTGAGCCCTCTATCACCGGTAGGGGTTATTGGACATTTGTTGGAAACACAGCAGGTGTTTTCACTTTGACATTAACTCAAGATGATGCTTTGCACAGCATTAGTTTGACTATTAATCCAGTGCAACCAGTGCAAATATTCGGCGAGGTTGAGGTTGGAGATTATCAGCAAGGTGACGTGGCCCTGCTCACTGTTTATGGAGTTGATAGTAACGGTAACATTGTCTCAGTAGAGCCTGAAAATACGTCGATAAGTTGTACTTCTGGCTCAGACAAATACATCACTGCCGACACATGGGAACTAGAAATAAGTAAATCAGGCTTAGATAGATCATGTAGTATTACTTGGAACGGTCTAGTAACTCAAGCATTCTTTGATGTTGAATCTGTATTACTTGGTGGTGCTATTGGTTCTACCAATACTGCAATGACTATTGCGGCAATTTTACTAGGCCTAATTCTTGTTACCATGGTAGTTTTAGTTCGTAAGGCTAATTATGAAGCCGAAGAAACCGACGATTGGTTTGACGACGAATATGACGACGAATATGACGACGAGTATGCTGATGAAGAAGTAGATGAAGACGAAGACCAATCAGTAGCCCAAGAAGCAGTGCCACTAGCGATTGTCAATCAACCGCAGCAGCAGGCTTCAACACATCCGGCACCGTCAATCTCTGAACAAGAAAGAACAAATCTCGCTACAGAAGCAGGCAAATTAGGGGTTATGCAAGCAATTGACCAAACTAAACAAGGTGCTAGCGGTTGGTATGTTGACGTTAGTGGAGAAATCCAATACTGGAATGTTGGTGCAGATGGTTCTTGGTCTAGAGGTCAGTAGATAACTGGAAACTATTCTTCTGATAATCCTTCAAAAGAAGCGAAGAACTCATTGATATCAATAACGCCATTTTCATCATCATCAGACTTATGGAATATTGAACGAGATTCATCTACACTGTAATTGAAACCCAGTGCTAGTAAGGCGTTTTGGAATTCCCTCACATTTAGGTGCCCTTTGCCGCCAAAATCAGCTGCATTGAATGCTGCAAGTCGGCGTTGGTGTTCAGATGCGCTAGTACGGCTGAATTGTTCTCTAAAAGTAGCAATAGGTGTTTTATCAGAGGCAATGTAATGTTTTCTACCGTATAGATAATAAGTTGCCAAACCAGTAACTATGGCTACTCCACCGCCGATAAATGCTTTTGAGCCCATCAAAAATACCAAGAATGCCCCAGCAATAATTCCCCACAATTGCATGTATGGGTACAATG
>JAKMFF010000310.1 GCA_022425585.1 Candidatus Poseidoniaceae archaeon | reverse complement strand
GTCTCCATGGCTTGCCCAATAGGTGGTCGAACTTCAAAACTTGCATTAAATGCAAAATAACTTCAATGGTTAGTTACAGCCGAACATATGGAGGGAGCGATAATTGAGGTATCTCAAACAAAATTTCCTTCCGACACATCGCCAAACGGTTCAATTGCTTACCTAGATAGAGACGGAGTAATTAATATTGGTAGTCCAAATTACATCAATAATCCCAATGAACTAGTACTACTCGAAGGGGCAGCTCAATCTATTGGTGAATTGAAGCGTAATGGGTTTTTTATTTGCATAGTAACTAACCAATCGGCAATTTCACGCGGTTTGTGGAATGAATTACGACTGACTGAAATCCATTCAAAAATGCAAGAATTATTGCTAATAGAGGACAATGATGCACATATTGACCTAGTAATCACTTGTCCACATAGGCAGATTGACCGCTGTAATTGCCGAAAACCCATGCCAGGGATGTTGTACTTGGGTCATGCCCAACTTAGAGGTGATTTATCGCTTCAAGATGAATTAAATGTCAATGTACCAATACCAAAACAAGTTACTCGGGTGAATTGGTGGAAAGATAAGCCATCGCCGTTAAATGAGTTTGACTTTATTGTTGGTGACCGGAAAAGTGACCTTGGTGCGGGATGGGCTAGAGGAATAAGATTGTTCAAAGTTAATCCAAATATCGGGTTAGCCCAGGTGATAAACAGAGTTATTGATTTTACCGACAATGGAGACATTTTCCAGCCAGTGAGGTGATTAGATGGGTTGGCTTGGTTTAGATGATACAGACCATATTGGGGGCGGTTGCACAACAGATGCTTTGTTCGAGTTGATTCAAAACATTCCTAAACAATATGTTGTCAGTTCGCAGAGATTAGTTAGATTATACCCGTTTGCTAAGCAAAGGACTCGTGGAAATGCAGCAGTAGCAATAAAAATTGAGGGAGATAACTACACTGAATTATTAGCACATTTGGACCAGTGGTGGAATGAAAAAATTGAACCTCTAAAAGGAAACTTAACAGAATCTGAACATTCTCCAAGAACCCAAAGCCCAACCGATCCAGGAATGGTATGGTTTGAATTACAACCTAATGAAGATACATATTGGAATTGCGTACGTAATGAAGTTTCAATCAAACACATACCAAATGCTGACAAATCTTGGGGGGGTCACGGTAAAATTGGTGCTACTGCAGCCGTCTCTTGGCCAGCTAATGAATTTACATTTGAAGCCATAAGTTGGCGAACAAACGATTCTGTTAAGGCAGCAAATCCCCGGATGGTTGATTTAGATAGAATTGCAATTTTGGACTCTGACCCTAACACATTTATGTCTAGAGATTTAAGGTCCAATTCAATATTGATTTCACCTAGGGGGAATTGCCCAGTATTATTTGGTGTTAGGGCAAGAACCGAAGCTGCTGCTGAAAAAGCGTGCCAATACTTACTGGATTCAGATACAACAGAATCTGTAAAGGGATATATGGTATTCCAAACTAATCAAGCAACTGATGATCACCTGGGTACCGACTCTGAGGCTGTCGTGAATCAAATTATAGTAAAGCATCGTGGCACTGTCAAAATAATCTGTAATAATAACATCAATTTAATGGCGTTTGCTGAATCTGGAGATATCAAAAATTTGGCACAATGGTTGAAGGAAGGAGATAAAATTGAGTTTAACGGTTTAGTTTCTATGGATCAGACTATACACTTAGAACGATTAAGAGTATTGTTAAGTTCATCAAAAAAAGTGCGGCCAAAGTGCAGTAAATGCAATGTGACGCTGAAATCTATGGGCAGAAATCAAGATCTCAGATGTCCTAAGTGTAAATCACGTAGTCCAAGCCGCTGGCAAGAAGTGGATCGAATACCACCGTTTGGCGATTGGGTTCAGCCACCAAGTGATTCAATGAGGCATTTATCTAAACCAATAGATTGGAAATGAACAGTATGGGTTCTATTTAGCACAATTTACAAAAGTATGCCACTCTTAGGACGGCCATGGTTGATGAGAATACGACAAAGAATGTTGCATACGTTATTTTTGCCATTTCATTTTTTGTCATGATTTACTTTATCACCAAGCAAGCAAGAGAGAATCGGTTGACATCGATTGATGAAAGCGCTCCAAAGATTGCTGGTTCAGATGAACTTTCTGGTGGTGCGAAAAACCCTCAACAATTTGATGAACCCGACGATGATGCACTAGATCAAATGGCAGAGCTTCTCGGAGAAGACGAAGATTAATCGGCTAATTCTAAACCTTGCTCCATGATTTTTAATCGAGTAACTTCTCCATTGCATGTCAGATTCCTATGATTGCCGCTAGAAACTCTTGATAGTGTCCAGATTTCATATCCAGTATTGACAAAATAGGTTTCTGCTCTTGCAAAGATATCCCCTTCTCTTTTCCCACTCGCGTCAATACTGCCTTTACTAATCAGCAGGATCTTGATATTTGGATTGACCGATTTACCCAGATTTGAAACCAGTTCCAGTTGCTTTTTTGGTATTTTTCCACTAGAATCACACCAATCATCCAAAACGATGAGTTCAACAG
>JAKMFF010000304.1 GCA_022425585.1 Candidatus Poseidoniaceae archaeon | reverse complement strand
GTAGGAATTTATCCTGGTCAAGATAAGGAATTACTGATTCCAGACTTATACAAACAATACTCCGAATTTGCTAAATTACTCGAATTATTACCTGATTGGGTTGAGTGCGTAATGTTGCCGGGTAATCACGACGCGGTGAGGCCAGCAGAACCGCAGCCGACATTTGAGAAAGATATTCAACAGGATTACAATACTACAACCTTTGTTGGCAATCCTTGTGATTTTTCATTACATGGAGTACGAGTATTGTCATACCATGGAAAATCAATTGATGATTTCGTTGCTGGACTTAAGACTGTAACATACGCAGATCCAATAGAAGCTATGCGCCAGATGCTAAGAAGAAGACATTTAGCGCCCCAATGGGGGGGCAAAACACCACTTTCTCCAGAACCTGAAGATGGTTTAGTTATCAATGAAGTCCCAGACATATTTGTCACTGGGCACGTTCATGGTCATGCATGTGTTGATTTCAAGGGCACAACACTGGTATGTTCAAGCACTTGGCAAGATCAAACCTCGTATCAAAGAATGCTTGGTTTCCAACCTAAACCATGTATTCTAACCATTGTTAATCTACAAAGTCATGCAACGACTTCAATTCCATTCGTTTGATTACTCTAGGCCAAGCAATGGCTTTAGATTAAGCAAATTTTTCTCATATACTATTGGAACACCTGCTGCTTTGAATGCATTAAGAGAAGATTCTCTACTAGGATTAAATCCGATAAATCCGCTACCTTCTACTTGCATTGACAAATCCATCTCTGAGTCACCCACAGAAACACAGTCACTGGCATCAAATCCCTGCATGGATAATATTCTCTCAATCACGGCATCTTTCTTGGTCGCATGCAATCGACATATACCTTCATCAGACAATGTGTCATCATCATTAAACTCAAATCCATTGGCAATCCAGTCATCAACTTTTAGCATACCAGCAATCGATGATACAAAGATATCAACACCTGCGCTAACTATTGCGACGAACACGCCAGCTTCCTTCAATTGCGCAACCAGTTCTTTTGCACCAGGCATCAGTTTGACGCCTGAATATGTTCTAAACAGTTCATCACGATAGATTGGGTCTTTGACCGCTTTCCACATTTGAATATCAGAGCGCATGAATTCTAGGTCGGAAAATTCACCATTGATAAATCGCTGAAGGTTCAGTGAGTTATCTGTCCCAAAGTGGTCATGCAAGGTTTTCCAAGAACTCACAGAGTCAACTAGCACTCCGTCACAGTCAAAGACCACTACTTTAAGCTGGTTCACAATCTTGTCCGGCATGTTTGTGACTCATTGTTTTCCTAGAAAAACACTCGTCACTGTCCCCGTCTAGTTCTCACTGTACAACAATAGATCAAAGCACGTCAGTGAAAGGGCCGAAACCCCTTCACTGACGTCTTGTCTCAGTGTTATTTAGTCACTTCAAACTGGTTGATTCCAACTCATTCCTGAGTAGGTCTTCAAGACCGCACCTTGTGCGTCACCTGGTGGGTTGTAAGTAATCACGATTCTTGCATCTACAAGAGGTGTACCATCAGACAAATGGGTTTTGACATAAATGTCATCACCAGTGCTGAATGTTGATATTACTTCTTCCCCATCAATAGTCACTACATCACCAAAAGTGACTAGAGAGTCACTATTGTAAGGTGAGAAGCCATACACTTGTTGAGTTGATGCTAGGTTTATCTTCTGGGATTCTGTGTCTCCAGTAGCATTGACATAGGTTACAGTAACCTCAACAGCTTGTGTCGCAAGTACGGTTTGTGCTTGTCCAATTGTGATCTTCCAGTGGTCGGTGTCAGTATTAGCAGTGTCAACATTTTCGGCTGAGAATGTTACTCTAGGAACTCCCTTTGTATCAGTATCAGCAAGTTGCGCTGCCCAAACGTAAACCACACCAGATAGAACCACAGTGATAGCAACCATAAGGATGGTAGCAATAACTGGGCTCACAGCAGATTCGTCGTCAGACATCTTTTGTTCCATGATTTCTTCCTCATCATCATCTCTTCGACCGGCAAAGACCAGAGCACTAACAAACAATCCAGTTAGAGCCACTGCTATGATACTTGGGGCGAAAGAAGCAACAGACAATGCGCCGATTGTAGAAACGGTAACTGGTAATTTGTTATCACCAGTTTGCCAGTCTTCTGCAAATGGACCGTTGTATCCTTGGTCTGAATGACCACAAGATGTTGCATCACTCCATGCAACTCCAGTTCCAGCATTACTAGACATCAAGTTGTTACACCAGTTCTTGTCTTCAAAGGCAGGTCTTCTGTTGGATTGTTGAGTTCCGTCAGATGATTCACCAATTCTACCCGGCTCAGACCACTTTCCAAATACTGTAGCACTGTTCACAAGATTGTGTGATTCAGGGTTATCGTTTTGGATCGTGTTAACAGCTGGAGTACATACTGCACCCGGCTCACAAGTCACTACATCGATTTCAACCCAAACCTCGGTGGTTTCATCAGTCATGTATACTTCCCAGTCATCTATATCTAGAGTTTGACCGTATGCAGGTGGTGTGTAGATACGAGGCAGTTCAGATTCAGTATGGCCATCTGTATGTAGTTCTACAATTAGTAGATGGTTGTATGTGTATGGTCCTTCATCTCCACCAGCATTGATGCTGAAGTCTACAGGAACATAGGTACCTGGCATGATGTTGTTTACGCCATTAAAGTCGAATCCTTCAGTTGCATCTAGGAAGTAATCTGGCACATTCTCTACTACATTGTCAACCTTAACTGATAATGTTACACTTACACTCTCTTGAACATAGTTACTGGATGGTACTAACGTGTAGTTAGGCATGTATGACGGCGCATTTGGCGAGTCAGACAGTGTCAGAGTCATATCACAGTATCCAGTTGCTGTTCGTGTCTGATGTATACCATTGTTGTTTAGCATGTCAACTTCCCAAGGCTGAGCATTGGTTGTTGCATCAGTAATCAGGTCAAAGTTCAATGTGTCTCCAACAATTGTTGTTGTGTAGTAGTTTCCAGAGTTACATGAATTAGTATCTGTTAACTCCCAAGTTAGATCTGGCATTAAATGGTCGATATCTGACTTAATGTTAGCCAAATCGAATGTTAATGCATCAGAATCAGTGGTATCCTCAACCAGTGTCAATCGGTAGTTAGCTCCGTCTGCATTGAAAGCATTTGAAGCGTCTGTTGATTCAACCAAACAGTTGATTGCATTTGGATCTTCAGTTTCATCACAAATTTCTGGAGCATCGTTAACCGGTGCTACTGAGAATTCTACATCTACGGATGTTGCAGCAGTGTTTTCAGCTCCATCATCTATCAGGTCAAGTGTAATTAGACAAACTCCACCGTACTCCCAGTTCGTATTTTCTACGATTGCTAGTTCGGTGTTTCCATCGGCATTAACATCTGCAACTGTAGTCATTTGATCACAATCTGATGTTGCAGTCCAGTCGTACTTCTGAGCAACTGGAGACTGCTCATTTGCCATATCTCTGATAAAAGAGTTGGCAGTATCATTAGCAATGTCACCAAGTAACTTAGAATAACTTCCAAATCCTTCATTTCTTACATTGAACAAACTTGCTCCTGTGTCACTGTAAATATGAATATCTCCAGTGTCACAGTTAGGGTCAACATCAGCTCTTGCATCACAAATTACTGGTGCGTCGTTGATGTTGTTAACGGTGTAAGTGATGGTCTTAGATACGGTCTGACCATGACTATCAACAACTTCGAAAGTCAAGTCAAAGGTTCCGAATTGGTCAGTCAATGGTTTGATAGTTGCAGTACCGGTTGACGCTTGTAAGTCATTCCAGTTGGTCAATACGTTGTCATGAGCAACTAAGTTAGATTCTGTGACGTCCCAAACCATGTTTGCTTCAACATCTTGTTCATCATCAACATATGTTGCAAGGTCAAATGTAACGTCGCCAGTATCTTCGTCTACAACGATATCTCCTAGTAGATTAGTAATTACAGGACATGCTCTTAGTATGTCAAAGGTAAGGGATTTAGTTGAATCCATTACAACACCGGTTTCAGTAGCCCAGTCATAATCACAAGAATGCTCTACTTCAGCTGCGGTCTTAACCATCAAATCATATGTGTGACCAGTAAGTGGACTTGGTGTCGAAGAACCTTCAAATGAACGGTGTAGTACTACCTCATCTACCATGTCACCACTAGTCAAATCCAATTTACTCAGTTCCAGATCATAATTATCGGTTAATGATTCAGGACCAGTACTTGTAATGGTTTGAGCAGGGCTTACTGCAGTCATTGTATCAGTGCCAATATCTTGAACGACGCCAACAATTCCTATGGAATCTGCACCAGATGCGCCAATAGAGGAAAGTGGTGCTGAAACTTCCAGTACAGTACCTTCACTAGATTGTGCGTTAGCTGATGGGTCTAATACCCAAGCAGTTCCAGAGTAGGAGTATACATCAGTACTTGTTGATGTAACCTTAATGACATAATCAGCTGCTGATGGCAAAGTATGGACATTGTTGAATCCTGTGTCAGAACCTGCTGCATGCGTACTATCAACGTAGATGTAAACATCACTTGTTGCTGTAGATGCTTGATCAAATCCAACAACTAATTCATTATTGGATGTTGTCAACAACATACCGCCACCAATAGCACCAGGCATAGCATATCCCGACGGGTTTAGTGTGTTACCACCAAACCAGTCAGCAGAATCACCGTCAGTTAGCATTGCTTGGCTAAAGATTGGTGAATTATATGCTGCATAGTCTTCTGTTGAGGTCATAATCAAACCGACATCATTTGCTGGTTCACCACCAAGGTGAGTAGCATCGATATTCAACCAGTTTGCTTCATCGACAATAGATGAAGAATCAACTAGCATTCTTGTCTCATCAAGCGGGAAGTCAATGACTGTTAGGCTTGAATCAGTTTGAGCATCTATCTGGATACCACCTGTAGAAGATTCAGTAATTGATTGAATTGTACCTTGAACATTTTCAGTGCGTATTGCAGTGTCTGCGTCAGTGGTACCGACATCCCATAGAACCTCAGAGTTGATTGCGTGGATTCCAACATTTCCGCTAACATCCATTGGATAGAACCAAGCGTAAGAACTGTCTTCTACCATGATTCCAGTTCCGGTTAGCCCTCCATCTACTGTTGCATCGATTACTGACACGTCAATATCCTTAGTGTGAACACCAATTCCGCCAGTTCCGGCAGTAATTGAAGCTCCTCCAGTAAGTAGCACTGTACCAGAAGTTGTCTTGTAGACACCTGTACCAAATCCGGATATTGTGGTTCCGTCTAGTTCTAGGACTGCTGCATAAGCATTATCATCGTTGTATCCAATAGAGTTTGCTACATCTGCACCAGTGATTACGGAATCCTTGTCATTCCAGACACATCCTTCGTTTTCTACTGCGTTCTGTCCAATATCGATTGTATTTGATTCAGTATTAATGCTATAGTCTGCCATGTCACAGTTACCTAGGTACAAAGCTACGGCAAGTGGATCGTTGTTAGTAGTGTCAAAGTTGATGTCGTTACCACTGATTTCTGGGCCATCCCAAAGCGTGCTTGCAACAAATATCTCTTGCCATTGCATGTAGCTTTCACCACACCAGCTGACACAATCGAAGACGAACTTCATCTCTTGATTCGCTGGCAGGATAATTACTACAGCAGCACTTTGGGTGCCAGTAGTGAAACTAGGGCTTCCATATCTTCCATCGTTAATTCCACCTACATATACGCCAGTTGGACCATTAGATGCAGAGTTCCAAGTTCCAACTTGTGCAGTGTACATTTCAAAAGAATTGCCATTTGCTCCATCACCATAATTATCATTCATTCTGAATTCGTAAGTAATGTCGGTTGTACCGGTATTCTGTAGAACATACTGAGCAGCGTCAGTGTTTGAATGACCGTCAGAACCGCCGCTGAATGATTGGTAGGTATTGACGCCGCCTCCACCACAGCAACCAGGGTCATAGATTGCAATTGGGTTTTGATTACCTTGGGAAGACCAAGCTCCTGCGTTGGCCTTGATTATTTCTAATTGACCACCATTGATACCGTCGCCGTATGTATCCCATAGGTTGAAGAACCAAGTTCCGGCACCAGTTAGAACATATTGAGCGGTACCATCAACGTTGGAATACAATTCGTCACCAGTGTAAGAATATCCAGCAGTTGGGTCCCATGTATTCCAAAGTCCAGTTGCTGGATCTTTCCAATCAACTCTCAACTCTGTACACCAAGAACCACAAGTAACCTTCATGATCATTTCTTCGCCTGCACTCAATGTTGCTTGAACATCTGGGCACGTAACTGTTGAATAACCACAGGATACATACGAAACACCATCATCAGGTTGAGGCGAATTGATGCCTGCAATAACAGTCTCAATTACTTCATCCGGCTTTTCCAGTGAATCAGCATAAATTGCGTAGGTTCCTGCGTTGTTAATCACGTTGTTTGTAACGTCGAAGTCACCTTCGTTAGCTCTGATCGCCATGTTTTCCTGGTTGTTGAAAGTATTATCATTGATTACAACATATTCTGTATCAGTAGTGTAAACACC
The DNA here is from genome assembly GCA_022425585.1 of Candidatus Poseidoniaceae archaeon. The sequence goes on along the minus strand of JAKMFF010000304.1, from coordinate 10,252 downwards.
ATATTGTCCGTTGTTGAATGTGTTACCTTCAACGGTTGGACTAACTGATGTGTCATCACGGAACCTAACGTGGCCACAAAGTGCACAACTCATGTCGTTATCGGTTACTTCAATAAAGTCTGCATCGGCATCGGGCCAAGCATAAACGTTCCAACCAGAGGCGCCTACAAACGTGTTGTCTTTGATAATTATTCCATCAGCACCAACTTGTGAATGACTCTGGGAGGTAGATCCTGTGGAATGCCAAGCGGAATCCATGAATACTACACCCATTGTACAATCACTGAAAGTGTTTCCAGAAATATCTCCACCAGTACCACCTTGCAATCTTACGCAGTAGTCTAAGTCAAAGTATTGACTTGGGTAGTAGAAATACCCACGGTAATGGTTGATGAAACTGTTCTTGATGCTTATGATGGCCGGTTGATAATTACTCAATCCTGACCAAGCACCAGTAGTTAGGTCTCCGTTAGAGGTAGCAAGACCAGCAATGTTGTTAAGAGAAACTCCATCGAAATCTAATCCCATTGGATTCTCGTAGTTGGTACCTTGTAGACCACCGATAATCAAACCTGCAGCATCTCCAGCATCGTTAGCTTGCATTAGTCCATTTATTTCGCCACCATGCATTTTAACAGTGGTCCCATATGGTGCATCTGAAATCCATTGACCGATTCCGCCGCCACCAAACTGAGTGTCAACACCAGTATGGAATACTACGGAGTTGGACATATCGTAAGTAACGCCGTCTCTTAATTCGAACAATCCAGAGTCAATCATGATTGCCTTATTGGTCAAATCAACAGTAGAATCTATTGCTTCTGTATCACCAAATTCCAACATGCCTGATGTGTAGACTCTGTCTCCAGAAGAAGATAGAGTACCAGCACAATTAGCAACTACCAAACTTGTAGCATCGTTGGTACAAACTCTGACGTCGATATTATCTACCAAAGAATAACTTTGGTAGTTGGTATTAGTAGTCGAGTCGTAAGGTGCATCTAATAAGGTTGGACTTGTTTGAATATATCTGAAGTCTCCATCATTAGTTGCTGAATCTGTGAAAGAGTAACTAACCTTGGCGACTGAAGATATGCTATAGGTATTCAAAAACTGAGTGAAATCAGTCAGGCCTGTGCTATCCATTGAGTAAACTCCGAATCTCAATCCAGATGTTACGCCGTTAGCATCAGTTACACCACTTGAAGATTTAGCTGCATCTCTACTGCTCATAATTACGTTGGTGTCAGCCAATGTTGCCCCGTCTGCTTCAATCACTGCAAAGTATGATCTGTCTCTGGAGAATTTACCAGCAGATGCAGGGTCAATAGTGATTAGACTTTGAGTTATTTCACCATCTAGGAATTCAACTTCGTTAGAGTCGGTAATTTCTAAGTCAATAGATGTAGGCGAAGCACCTTGAATGTTAACATTGGTCATGCTGATTTTACCAATTCCCTCTGCCAATATACCCTTGTTGTTATTGTTAACAGTAACATCAGTAAATTGATGGTTTGCTTCGCTTTGAGAACCGATTTTTATTCCAACATCTCCATTGGCTACAACTGTGTTGGTAATCGAAGTACCTACATCATTGTTAACGTAAATTGCAGTTCCTAATCCATTAAAGTTAGAGTTCTTTACTTCTTGTGTACCCGTTGAGGTAGATGTAGTGTAGAAACCGTAATTGGCGTTAGCACCAGCGGAACTGTCATCAACATCAAGACCATCAAGCACAATGTCATTTGCGCCAGATGTTCTAACAGCAAACGAAGTTGGGTTGTCAATATCCATGTTGGTAATAGTTGCTAATACGTCACCCTTGATATCAATAGCAATGTTTGCATCGGTAATCTGTGAGTTAGTAATTGTTGTACCAAATCCTTTGACTTCCTTGGAGTAGTCTCCAAAGTTGCCTGGATCATCTCCACTTCTTGCAAGAAGTTCAATGTTATCTGGGTTGTTGTTGTTGTAGAAAGCAACCCATGATGGATACCATGGGAACCCTGAACCAGAATATCTGTGCCAATAGTCGAATGACAACTCAACATTTTCTATAGATGGATCAGAAAGATCTACAGTAGGCCATTCCAACAATGTGTTCAGTCCAGGAACAGTGTATGGGCTAGCGTAGCTTGAACAAACCTCGTAGATCCCGTTAGGAGAGGTACTTGTGGTTTTGTATCCTGCACCTAGGCTTGAACCGACACCGTATCTTCCAGTGTATGGTTCATCAATACCCCAGTTTAGACGTGGGTAAGTATGGAATGAACTGCCTGCGTGAGGTATGGTTCCTTGGTTCCATCTAAATCCGAAACCTTCACCGTATCCGTTGTCACTATTACCCCAAACAGTACCCAATGTTTGTGCAGAACCGGCATAATCCCAGTATACTCCAGTACCAAATCTCCAGGGTGTCAGAGATGTTCCGAAGTTGTTACAATCGTATGCTGCTGGACCACCTTGGCCACCCATGTAGGTAGCTCCGCCGTTGGTTACAGCAGGGTCTGTTGCACTGTATGGATAATATCCGACTCCGTTGTTCGATGTACCATCAACTACCCAGGAATTTCCTGAGGTATCAGTCATCGTAATCTTTAGGTTATCCATAGAAACGTATGGGTATATGCCTCCCCAGCCAGACCAAACAGATTGGGAAGTACCACCATAATTTAGCATCATACTTGGCTGGATATAATCATCTATACCAACCCAGCTACTCAAATCTACAGTGTAGGTTTCCCATTGATAGCATTCAATGAAGTGGGCACTTCTACAATGATTCATACCGTTAGAAGATGCTGAATAAGGTGTGTTGGTAGTAATTCCTTGTAGTACTGCACTTGAATAAATTTGAGGTAATGATGGGCTTCCTTCTGCGATAATTCCATTGGTGTTACCTGTGGAGGTGTAATCATCTAGCTCAATTGAACCATAGTACGCATGCAATCCAACTTCCATGTTGGTTACAGTCAGTCCAGAACCTTTGATTTGTCCTGCATCACTATTGTATACGCCAACACCGACATTTCCACTTCCAGCCAAAGTAGCTGAATTAACATCTAAAAGTCCGCCATCCATGTAAATTAGAGGATATTGTGATGTTCCCATTGTGCTAGTGTCAGCACCTGTGACAAATGCATTTCCTGCTAGCTTCAAGGTTGAACCCTCTTCTAGAACAATCAGTCCGTCCTTGCTATTATCCATTAGCAAGTTGTTCATCGTTCCTACTTGGAAGTCAACAACACCGCCGCTGCCGATAGCGAGATCAACAGCATCTAGGTTACCTTCTCCGTAGATTTTTGGCAGGTCGCCAGTGTCCGGATCTAATGCTAGAGTCAGAGTTCCTGTTCCTGTAACTGTCAAGGTAGGGTTGTTTAGAGTGTCTTCTCTCCAAATCAATTTACTTCCTTCTAGTACAACATTACAGTTGTCGATGGTCATGCTGCTAGCAAGTACCATGGTTGCGCCTCTGAAAACATATGTACCGATACCATTAGGATCTGCGTTGGCAAATGTAGCGTTGGTGGCCATCCAAGAACAATCCATACCAGTGTCATCGAATGTTACTGGTGGAGCAGTTAGTCTTACATCAACATTGGAACCTATGTTGTAAGTTCCAAATGCGGTAGGAGGTACTTGCAAAGCTCCGTTGACGAACTGTTGTTCTGACGCAGGAGTTCCATCAGCCAAAAGCGGATGTGCTTCACCAGCACCGGCAGGACCGGATGCTCTTATGTGATGACTATCGTAGACATTTCCTGAATCATCTCCAGTTATTACAATCACATTATTTGCGACTCCAGTCGAATCTGTAGTGTCTACACCAATTGTGTGTCCGAAAATTTCAGCCCCAGTTGAGTCAAGCGTTGATGCGGTAATCGATACTCCTGTTTGTGCTATTTGAGTAGGTGTTGGCGGAGTTGTGCTGGTATCGCTACCGAGTCTGTATGCGGTTGCACTTGCATAAGAACCAGCATAGAGGACTGGCACTGTGTTACCTATACCTACTGCTGCCTTGCCGATGTGACAAGTGGTTGACATTCCAACAGAATTGTCAGCACAGTTGGAAGAAACGCCTCCATCGACCAAGTTAACCTCGACCAAATAAACGTCAGCATCATATCCTGCATAGGCAATGTATGGTCCGTTAGCATTGATAGTTGCACTTTGAACATCAACACCGATCATTGTTCCTCTGGTTTGTTCCATTACAATAGCTGATTCGAAGGTATCTGTGTGAGTAATTGTAGAACTGGTAATAGTTACAAAGTTCTTACCACCAGGTACACTACAAACCGACTTAACGAGGGAAGTTGTAAGGCCGCTTGCTTCGACATTAGCACCGCAACTATCAACCTCAAACTTATCTGAAGCAACTACGTTGGTCAGCGAGATAGGGTCTGTAGGAGCACCTGCAACAGTTAGACCGCTAAACACTAGTACTCCATCGATATCCATGTTAGACATTGTTGGGAAAGTGTTCTCGAAATATAAGTTTCCAACATCGAAGTTATCGAAACTAGAGTCTGCTCCAAAGGTACCAAGTCCTGTCCCACCGCAGCCGTTAGAGTTAGCGGATTTGATAGCAAAGAAATCTTCGTGATTAGCAAAACTACCATCTGCTGCTGGTCCTAATCCGACACCTAGGTCAACGTTTGTAAGGACAATCTTTCCTGAAGAACAGATTCTACCATGATGATAACCAGGTGCTGAGAAGTCAGTAATTACAATTTCAGCGCCTGGTCCAGCGTGGTTAAGTTCTAGACTTACACCTGAACTCTCCCATTCTTGGTCACCAGGGTAGTACAAGACGTTGTTTATCTCTCTAATTGGGTATTGATTATTTGCATTCACAATGTCTACATTGTCAATTGAAACAGACTTTAGATCAGTTCTAATTCCTGAAACAAAGGAATCAGTAATATCGACATAAGACATAGTTAGTGAACCTGCGGTACTTCCCGGCATGCTCACGACAGCGCCGCCCCACCATACGTTGTTGGTGTTACAGCGAGTCATTGTACTAGGTGCACCTGCGCTACCTGTTAGAGTAGCAATGGTGTTCTCAGCAAAGTTGAAACAAGCACTTCTAGCATCAGTTACTGCGAAGTTGTCCATGTTGACAGTAGTTCCTTGTCCACTTCCGTGTGCGAACGCAGAATCTACGTTAGTAAAGGTAACTGCAGTCATGATGAATTCTCCTGCGTCACAATCGTTTGCTGCATCACCACATGATAATGCTGCATCTTGTGCAGTGCCGTCCAACTTAGGTGCTGGTCGGCTGCCGGCAGTAATTGCAGCATATTCTGTGTTGGAAAAATCAACGTTATCGATTATGTGCCTATCTTCTAATCCAGCACCATTACAATCATCAGTAAATGCAAGTCCATGCCATAGAGCGTTAGGGTTAACCGAGCGGTCCACATCAAAAGTGATTCTGTTAGCTGAATCTGTATCTGCGGTGAACTGGGCACATGTGCCGTCGTTAGCATCTCCTGCACCGCCATCAAAGGATATACCTCTGCCTTCTGCGACAATTATTTCTACTCCAGGCTCAATGGTCAAATCAGCATTGATTGACAGATAGCCATCAGCAGATGAAGGGTTAACCTTGATCGGGCTGTCGATTAGATACCAAGTTTCATCAGAAGTGATGTCTGAGGTAACAGTCTTACCTTGACCGTCAAACGGCAAAGTTCTGTAATAGACACCACCACAAGTTCTTCCGCCTGAGGTGTAACAATAGTCATTGGCTTCTCTGGACCACCAAGGAGCCATCATAGGCTCGGTTGGGAAGTATGAGTCGGTTGAATCTAAGTCACACATAATTCCTGAGTAACTCCAACAAGGTAGTGATGAACTTCCTTGATGGGAAGTCAAAGTAGCTGCTGGGTCGTTAGTAAAGTACAACATTCCACTTGCAGATACGTGTATTTGATTGTTAGGAGTTGCTCCATCCCATGTAGTCCCCCAGAAATCAAAGGTGAAATCATCAGGCATGTCAAATAATCCAGCACAGTGGTCAGAGTGGTAGTTGAAACTGTAGAAATAGTCGTAGCAATCATTATCAACAGCAAATGTTGTTGAATCAGGATAGATTACTTGTGTAGATGAAGCCAAAGGTAGGGTATTGGCAATTCCAAGATCGAATGTTTCCATTGAGTAGGTGCCAGAATCTGTCAGAGTAAATCTTAGGTTAGCATCATGAGGGTTACCGCTTGTACCACCTAGAATATTCTTGACTTGTTGGTAATTACTAGAGTCTTGTCGGTGTCCGACTAGACCATCAATTTCGTAGCTTACGACATAACAGTCATCATCATAATGGAATTCAAACTCATTAGTTACGTCATACATGATTACTTGCATCGAACATGGTGAGTAAGTAGTACCAGTGCTGTAAGCATATTCAATCCATTCCATAACCAAGGTATTTGTTGGGTTTGCAACGGTAAAGGTAGTAGTAGCAGTTTGTTGAGTGTTAGCTCCGTTTGATGCGACGTCTTGCGCTGTTGCATAATATACAACAGATGAGCCTCTTGTCAATGAAGTCAATTCAGCAGTCCATACACACTCTGAGGTAGAACAATCAGTTCTAACTTGAGAGTTTGTCATTCCAGCGATTGTTGGAGGAGTCAAAGCCTTAGTTTGGTATACACCAGTCGGAGAACTTCCTTCAGGTACTATTTCGTAGTACAATGTAGGACCTTGTCCTGGAACACCGCTAGAATCTAAACCTTCTTGCGCATATCCAGTATCAGAGATGGTAAAGGACATAGCACGGTCAAGTGAGTGTGAGTCACCCAAGGCACCGTGTTCAATCACTGGGGATTGGATATCTGGATCTGGTTGAGCGTTCCTAATCGTCCAAAGCATGCCTTCTCCACCGGTTTGTTCACCTTGCTTGGTAGCACCCATAGCGAATCCTTGCCATTGTCCACCTGTAATGGCTGAGGTAACATCAGGTGTACATTCTTGATTGGTTGATTCTTTGAACATAACCAGTCCGTTGGATGCAACGCAGATCATATTAAATTCGCCTGTTGCAGTTCCAAATGAAACTCCGCCAAATCCATCATTAGTACCTAATGAAGGTGTTCCTGTTGCGGAGAGATCCAATGGGAATACTGTGCTTTCCCAAACCGATGTGGATGAGTAACTGTAAGTAGCTAGATTTGCATCGCCAAAGGTCCAAGAGCCTCCTGCGGATTGAATCTGGACATCCAAATATGCTCCGTTAGTACCGTCGCCATATTGCTCGATTAATTGCGCTTCATAGGTACCTGGGCCGAATACTCCGCCGTTAGGGAATGTATTGTGAGTGCTTGTAGCAGGAACGTTAGAATAAAATTGTCCATTGCTTGAGAAGTCACATGTATACGAAGTACAGGTAGAGGCAGCATAAGTACCAGATGGGATATCTCCCCATTGCCCTAGTACTGTTTGAGTTGTTGCATCTCTAACCAAGATTCCGTTTTCAGTAGCGTATGAAGGAGCATAGAACGAAAGTCTAGCCTCAGAACCTGCAGGTACTGTGAAACTTGCCCAATTAGTCATACAGTCACCGGAAACTATTGTTCCAGGGCAATTGCTTGATGACCATGAGTAAGAGCTGAATGGGTTGATTAGTCTTGTTTCGACGTTTGCTGGGTTGACAAGCGCTGCGTGTGCTGTTGTTTGGACATTAGGTGCAGCCGTGGTCAGTTCATCAGAAATGCCTGTGTAATCCAAGGTTGTCATAGCCCAGTCGCCAGCAACTGAATCATAACTGAATACTAGATTACCTAGTCCAGTTTCCATTGTAACACCGGAGTTCAAATCCATTGAGTTAGTAGGTGATGAAGCACATGCAGACTTTCCAGGGTAACAGTCATTTGCTGTTCCTTCCCATTGCAGACCCCAGTCCCCAAAGTCTCCACCTTCTACAGAGAAGCATTGTTCCCAAACAGATAGTGAAGTACCATACGGGAAGTTAGCGCCACAATTTTCTAGTCCAAATTCAAACAAGAATTCTCCAGTGCTTGCGTAATAAGTCATTTGACGATCGATATCGCCAACTGTACTCTTTGTATAACTGTCATAGGCAGCCCTTACATTGTCAACCTTGGTTACGAGTTTCATGTCTGTACCATCGGTAGGTGCTGAATTAATATCAAGCACTGTAAATGAATAATCTCCAGTTGCTGGACTTCGTCCGGAGTTAGGAGACTGTGGAGGAACTTTGTTGTTATCAACAGCAGCAGAGTCTGAGTAAGTCCAATAATAGTCGACTGTTGTACCAGAGTTAACTGCTCCAGTAGTTGCAGAGAATGAACATACTGTGTTACTTCCAAAGCAACTTCCAATTGTAGTTGCACTTACTTGGGTGTAGGTATTTCCGCCATCGGTTGAGTAATGCATTTTAGGCCCAGTAGCAGTTGTAGTATCGATTGAATTTTCTGAGTCTTGAACATCTAGATAAAGTGTTCGAGCACCTTCAATATAGGAATTTCCTTGATATTGAGCGTTTGCTAGTGTTGGCGGGGTTGAATCTGGAGTGTTGTCTTCCAATTCAATAACCAACCAGAAGTTGTTTGCGTAGAGGTAACCAAAGCTATCGGAACTTCCAGCATAGTTAGCAGATTGAGGGTTGTTCATACTCAGTTCGATGTAGGTTCCTGCGTTAACTGCATCCGAAATCATGGAAACAGTACTTGTTTGATCGTTACATGATGTAACTGAGGAACATAGATTGATTGTTTGTGGGTTTGGGTCATTGAACCAAAATCTGAAATTAGCGAGTTGTTCTGTGCTTACCATGGATACTAATCTTGCACCAGATGCAGAGATAGGTGAAGTTCCTGTGGTTGTACCAAGGTCGGCGATAACGATTGAACCGCCAGATCCGGATCCTGTTCCGTCACCATTGGTATCCCAAACTAGGAATTCATAAGTTCCAGGAGTTTGGAAAATTATGCCATCAGTGTATGAGTCGTATGTGGTTCCTGAAGTACATCCGGTACCAGTACAAACGTCCCATGCAGTTGACCATCCGGTAGTACCAGATGTACGATAGTAAATCAAATTCTCATCTGCCCCAGGGCCTGAAGATGTTGTCCATTCCATGTAGGCTTCTTTCCCGCTGGCGAGATTTAGACTTGTTGTGGGGGTTTCTGAACCGGTTGGTGCACAGTTAGGCGAACATGCAGCTGCTGCCGTTGTAGGCAATGGCGGCAGATTAGGTCCAACTGCAGCTGGAGTTACTGTAAGACTTGATTCGTAACAGTAACTTGCACAAGTATACACAACAACCATTTCTTGTCCTGTTGGAACACTCATAGTGTAAACTTGAGAGCTACCGATCCAATTACCAGAATATTGAGTGTACAAAGCCCCAAGCGAACCTGTAGCACCTGCTGCTCTTAGGTAGATTTTGAGAATTCCACCGTTTGGCCCGTCTCCATAAGAGTCTTTCCAGTCAATGTCATATCCACCGGCATCGAAAGCGCCGCTATCAGTAGAACAGTCTACAGTACATGTAGGAGAGACACCAACGGTAACTGAATTGCTTGTTCCAGAGTTGGCAGGGTTGAATGTATAGGTAATTGCACCTCCAGTAGGAGGCGCCACGTACTCAGGCAGTGGATTACCGGTACATCCGTTTGGATTTGCGTAGTTGTTGAGAGATGTTTGAGCATTTGCAGGCGGTTCTGAACCACCACAATCTTCCATAACCACTATGCCGCCGTATCCGGAAGATGCACGGGTGTAGTCAAGGTAAGCGTTGATATTCTTCACAGTAAATGAATTTGATGGGAAGGTAAAGTCAAAGAGTGGGAAGTATCTTTGGCCAGAGTATGATGAGAAGTACATTGTACCCATTGGGTAGGCGGTAACCGCAGAGAAACAATCGACATATCTCACTTCGCAAGTCATATATGCTCGTGATGAAGCTGATGAAGTTGTATCTGTATTGTAGGTGTTGGATATTGACGGGTCAATTACGACGGGGAAGTTCGTATTTTCATCAATTAGCCAATCATATTCTACAGCGGTGGTTATTTCTATGCCTGTACCAGATTCATCAACCATAACAAAGTAAACAGTTCGGCCGTAGTTTGATTATCTTCAACCTCTAAATCTGCCGAGTCAAAGGAAATTGGTGCGGCGATTTGGCCGAAGAGTTTACCGGTTTCTAGATGGACTATGTCCATTCCGCTGGTGATAGCAATCCGTCCGTTAGTATCGATGATTTGCATACCATAAGCAA
>JAKMFF010000293.1 GCA_022425585.1 Candidatus Poseidoniaceae archaeon | reverse complement strand
GGCTATAGTGGAGATGGGATAAACTCAGATTCAATAGCAGCCTTATGGATGAATGGTTTGGTATTTTCTGATTCTTCAAATTCATTCATGTGGACTGATGGCGTCAACACAACTGAATTATTTAATGCCCCATTTATTGGCCAGCAACAACAGTTGATGTTAGATGCAATTACTGCTGACATCTCTGCGCACCCCACCTCATCAATGGTTGCTGATTCAACTGGATTATGGTTTAGTGCAATAAGCAATGACATCGGATTTGAAATGTTCCACCTTAGTAATCAAGGCGATTTAACGACTTGGAATCTTAATGAGTTTGAAGACAGTATGCCTGATTCAGTCTTATCCATGACCGATAGCGCCGTTGTTATTGCCGATAACGGCATTGATGGTCGTCAATTAGTCAGGCTAGAACTTAATGGAACTCATCAATGGTTAACCAGTTTGACTTTACAGAGCAACGGCAACCCTACAACTAGAGTTGGCGAGGGACTGGGGCTTAATTTCCTAAATAACAAAATCATCTTTGATGCGCAAACCAGTGCAGTTGACCCAACAGTTTGGAGTTATGATTTAGCAACCTCTAGTGCTACAGAACTGTCCAGTTTGGTTATTGCTCCAGGCCTTAGGACTCAGCCTGTACAACTAAACGGGAAATTATGGTTTGATTGTATAACTGGCACAACTGCTGGCGAATTATGCACCAGTGACGGCACCCAAGCAGGGACCAAAATGATACACGAATTCCAGCCGGGAATGGCTTCATCAGAGATTCGTGCTATGGTTAGCCATGGCCAGCATTTGATGATCATAGTCAACGGAGAAGTTAACTCAATTGATACCGGCCACAGTTTGTGGAGTTTTGACACTAATTCCTTGACAGCAGAATTGGCTTATGACCCATGGATTGGTACTGGCAATAATTCGAATGCTGGGGTTTACGGCCAACTGGTTGCAACTAGTGAATTAGTTATCTTTGTCGCTGATGATGGCCAGACTGGTCACGAATTGCACACCTATAGCCCGTTAATGTTAGGTGATGAATGGTTGATTTGGTGAATTACTCTTTCTCAATACAATATTTGCAAGATTGAGCAATGACATAATCACCAGTTATCTGATCTTCCACCAGTAGCGGTTCACGACAAGCAAAACATTGCACTACATCGGTTTCTTTCAATTCTGCATTTAGGGCAACTCGACGGTCAAAGACAAAACAATCACCATTCCAATAGTCGCCACCGACTTCTTCAAAATATCCAAGTACACCTCCTTTGAGTTGTTTAACATTTGAGAAACCAGCATCCATCATCACAGCGCTGGCCTTTTCACAGCGTATACCACCGGTACAAAACATAACCACTGGCTTATCTTTCAAATCATCAGACATCTCATCAACTGCACGGGGAAAATCGCGAAATGTCTTGATGTTAAGTTCGGTAGCCATCTGGAAGGTACCAATCCTAATTTCGTAATCATTACGAGTGTCTAGCACTAAGATATCTTCACCATCATCTAATAGTTTCTTGAAGTCAGTTGGAGTAATTTCTTCACCGGTCCTATCAGCTGGTTTGATGTGGTCAAGGCCAATTGAAATAATTTCATTTTTCAGCCTGACATTCATACGGCGGAATGGTTGATAATCCGAGTAAGAAATCTTTAGTGGAATATTATGAAATCTAGCATCTTCTTCGATAAAGGCGAGGTAGTCATTGACTGATTCTTGAGTTCCGGACAAAAAGAAATTAATTCCTTCATTGGCGATCAAAATTGTCCCTTTTAGGCCTAATTTATTACATACATCACGGAATGGTTGGCGTAATTCATCACGGTCAGGTATATCGACGAAACGATAACCTGCTATGTTGACAAACGAGCCGCTCATGTTTGGTCGTGATGGATTGGATTTTTATGACCATCGAAGTCAATCACGCCAATCATGCCTAGATGCTAATGGTCTTCTCCAACCCTGACCAAATGCTTTGCTGGTAACTCTTGGTGCTGGCGACATTTGCCATCGCTTGTGTTCATTACGTTCCAATCTTGATAATACATCAAGTACCACCTCACGAGTAAAACCTGCTTGCACTATGTCATCAGCATCCATGGTATGTTCGATGTGGAGGCGGAGAATTTCGTCTAAGGTTTGGTATGGTGGTAATGAATCTTCATCCTTTTGATTTGGTGCTAATTCAGCCGAAGGTGGTTTACTCATTGTTGAAGAATTAATCGGTGGTTGCCCGCCTGATTGTGATGCTCTTGAGTTAAACACCTCTGCCAGCGCATAGACTTGCATCTTGTACAAATCTCCAAGTGGGGTATAGCCTCCAGCCATATCGCCATAAAGTGTGCAATAACCTTGAGCTAACTCTGACTTATTCCCGGTTGCAACAGCCATTCTGCCTTCTGCATTAGCATGAGCCATGACAATTATACCGCGCAGCCTTGATTGGATATTTTCACTAGCAACAGGGCTCCCGTTTGACAAAACCGAATCGATTTGATGTTCCAGAGTAGAATGCATCTCATCAATTGATTCAGTCTTAAACTGCATACCTAGTGCTTCAGCAGTGTATCTGGCATCATCAAGCGAATGTTGTGATGAATATCTGCTAGGCATAGCAATTCCAAGGACATTTTCCGCACCCACTGCAGCACAAGCCACGCAAGCGGCAACGGCAGAATCGATACCACCAGACAGACCTAGAACGATTGACTTGATACCTGATTTACGACAATAATCAGCCAGACCAGTAATCACTGCATCGGTAATATCTTCAATTAATTCAGCAGATTCTTCATGCCCGTTGGAACTACTTGGTATTATTTTCAGCTGGTCATTACCAATTGACAGGGCATCGTCGCCATCCATGCCAATCCATCGACAATTTTCTGGCTGGTCTAAATCAACCATCAATACTCCTTCTTGCCACGATGGTGCCACAACAACCATTCCGTTTGGCCAGGCGACAAGTGAGCAACCATCAAACAATAAATCGTCATTGCCGCCTACTTGATTGGCTAGTAAAAATGGATGCTGTAGTGTCGAAGCAGCAGTTCGGCAAACCTTGATTCGCGAACCTACTTTGTCGGCATGATACGGGGATGCTGAGAGGTTAACAGTAGCATCAAGTGTTACTCCTTGACGCCCCCACTCAGCTAGATTTTGTATTGGATCTTGCCCATATGATGAAGGAGTTAATCCGGCGATTTGCCAAGCATCCTCACAAATCGTTACGCCAAGGTCCATACCGCCAATTGCTCGACAAATCCCTGAACGGTTAGAAGGATGAAAGTAACGTGTTTCATCAAAAACATCGTAGGACGGTAATAATTGCTTTTTAGCGACAATTCGATTGGTGTTTTCGCCATTTGGTTGAGCATGAAGTAAACCAGAACGGACAACGCCGTTAGCAGGTAAGGTGCGGCTGTCTTCGGTTGGCACTGGAGTGCCGACTAATACTGGAATTTCAACATCTAGTGATGTAGCTTTGTCAAAGGACATATTGATGAAGTCTGGTTGTAATAACAAATCTCTTGGAGGATATCCACTGATTGCTAATTCTGTACTGACTGCCATTGCAGCCCCATGTTCCTTGGCAATACTTGCTAAGCGCTCAATACGAGAAGCATTACCAGTTAGATTACCCACTGTAGAGTCTACTTGTAGTAATCCGATAAATCTGGGCAAAGTTCTCACCGTGGTCAACTGAATTGGACAATGTCGCCATTTTCATCCTTGTACCACCACTCATTAGTATCTTTGTCATGGTACCACCAGTAGCCATCAGCACCCATTACCCAATCTGTTTCTGGTTCTGCTGCTGTTGTGGTTTCTGCGACTCCCAGTGCGGCGGCTGCTGCACCAAGTGAAGATGCGGGTTGAATTCCTTGAATATTCTTGGATGGCTGGGCAGAATAATCATCTGCATCATCTTCTTCATAGTCATCATATTCATCATCTTCCATTTCTGAAGAGTATTCATCCCAATCATATTCTGAACGTGCACCCTTGCCTCTAGTTGCTTTACGAGCCCACAGTAATCCTGTTACAATGATAGAGACGAAAATAAGCGTTACAATTGAACCGATAACTGGATTGACATCGCCAAATAGATTCTCGACGAATCCTTGGTCTCTAGCAGGCCTTACGTCTACTGTTGGGCCTTTAGAAGTTTGACCGTTGTCTAGTTCTACCTCAATCCACTGAATACCTTGTGAAGTTGGAGCCCAATCAACGGTTATCAGACCTTTTCCTTCAGCAGGAATATCAATACTTGGACGCTGTATAACATCTCTCGTGCCGTTTAATTTGACGACATATACAGTTGCATCGACTGTCCCATCTAGTGAACCAGTATTATCAACCAATGCTTGAACTGAAGTTGATTGACCAACTTCAATGATTAATCTAGTATATGATACGTCTAGGGGTCCGATACTAAATTCTGGCCTCAGCCATTCTAAGTCCCACTGAGCGATTTCTCCACCTGGAGGCGCTCCATTCATGCCTTGAACAGAGTTGTCGGCAAGGTCTCTTCCATTGACCTTGATGAATAAAATTAGTCGGTTTTGAATCATTGTATCGGTGATACCCGATAAGTCAATCTCGGAATAGACCTCTAATTGTGTTCCTGAAATGTCAGTCCCTTCAAGAGTCATCGGCTCGAAACCTGTGGTTAGTCTATCTCCTGTGATGGCATCCTCAACCCACCATTCAAGTTGTAATGATTCTAGGTCTAAGCCACCTTCTTCATCGATCGCTACTCTCACCTCATATACTTCAGTATCAAGAATTGTGTTAGGTCTAGGGTTGATTATCTCTACTGGATTTGGCCCTGTTCCATCAACTAATATCCATCTATTATCAGATTCATCAGTTACATCATCACCTTGACCAGAGTAGCAATCTACACCCCATGTCAACGCCTTCTTGCCTGAGCTTTCCGATGCAGTTACCACTGCAGTCCATGCACCATCCAGAGCGGTTACTGGATAAGACACACCATCAAACATTACAGTAACTGGACAATCAAAATCCGGGCGTGTATTGGTTTCACTGAATAAAACATCTCCTGAGACTTCAAATGAACTGCTAGGCGCAATTCTTGCCCCATCTTCAACTACTGTCCCTTGATTGATAAACAATTGAATTGTTTCATCTGGGATGTACATATCGCCAGAGGACCGCCACCTAAGTGTTGGGAATGCTTGTTGGTCTGTATTACCAGCCCTATCCATAACGATTAATTTTGGCTCCCGCTTGGTATCACCCAAATCTGGAATAGTCCACAACAAATGGAATTTGACATTCAATGCCAAATCGATTTCATACGGACCTGCAGGACCGTTTTGACCAATCATATCGCAATCATCGATTACCAGATGGGGACTAGTTGTAGTACAATTACCGGTAATGAAATTCCAAGAAATCGGTAGTGGATCGCTGTTTTGTTGAGATGCCAATTGTACCTCGACAGTCGATAGGTCTGAACCACCATTTGGTTCAGACATCAGCACATCAAATTCATACTCAATCATTGGGTGCAGCCATGTTTGTCTGCCTCCATCCCATGAAAATGCGGCAGTTGGAATAGATGGTGGTCCGTCTGCTTTCAGTTGATACATGAACAAATGGTCGCCTTCCTCACCAGTACCATTTTGCTCTAATGGATGACCTGCAGCATCATTACCAGTTAGGTAGACCGCTACTTTATCGCCAATTGCTCCTCCACTATCATCTAGCAAAATGGTATATTGCCCGACAAACGCAGTTAGGTCATTTGGCAGTAAGACAGAGGAAAAGGACGAATATTCATCTGGACTTGGTTGACCATTCATATCATAATCGTTAATCCATTCTCGCCAAACCATGGCTTCAATATTGGAAGGCAGTAATGGTTGGTCGGTGATTTGCACTTGAATTGTTTGGGTTGATGATGGAACGCGGTGGTCGTATGCCGCTACGCTTGACCAGTAAACTGATGGGAATACCGAATCGGCGAAGAATGACCGTTCAAATAATGCGTCTGCAGTTGTACCGCTCCCGTCAAGGGGAACAACCTCAATCTTCCAGTCTAATACGCCGTTGGTAAATGGTACTACATCGGTAAAATTCCACGTGTCTTCATCAAGTACAGTAGTATTAGCAATTTCAGTTGAACCATGATATAGGCTGACTACTGCATCACCTGGAGCGAAGGAATCAATTCCTGTAAGACCTTCAAATCCTACATCAATCGAGATGTCAATCTCCTGCCCTGCAGGTAAATAGTATTCGTCTGAAGGTAATTCGCCAAGATCGGTGATAAAGGTTACCGATTTGATCTCTAGATCATTTTCTAAGGCCTTTGATGCTCCATTGAGGCTGCCCCATGAATGAGATGCAGGAATTGAAACAACACCGTTGCCAAGTACTAACCTAGTTGATGCGGTGACATAACTTTCATCATCCCAGCCTGGCTCAATACGGTATTTTACCGCCACATCAATCGCATCACCATTTTGAGTAAACTCTAACCAATCTGTTGGATGTAATTCAACATACTCGCTGTCTCCTTGACCAACAGGACTACCGCCGCCAGTTGGTATCAACCAAGTTGCATGGTGATTGCTGCCAACCACATCGAGACGAACTAGTCCAGCAGTCGACGAGGTTACTTTGAATGAAGTATGCATTGTGTGCCATTGTTGGCTTGGAGTCAAAACATCAACTTCATCTTCCATATACGACGAAACTATTTCCACATCTGAAGAATAGTTCACGCCATCAAGTGTTACTAAGAGTCCACCCGCTGAATCAGATATAAATGGAATCGGAATTTGGTGTTGTCCACCCACTGGCGAAAGTGTAGACCTTGCATCGTTTATACCTAGTACCATTGGCGATTGTTGGTTTGAATCAATACTCATTGAAACTGAGTATGGTATGGATAAACCTGCCATTTTCATTCCACCAGAACCAGTCACTTCAAAATCAACTTCAACAAAATTTGCTCCTAAAAAGCCTACACTAGAGGCAGTAGAAGCGGCATAACTTAACGCATAAAGTTGAGATTCGTTTAATGTCACATAGGCACTGTCAACTGCATCATATGAGTAATTGGCAATCAGTTGATTACCGACTCGAATGTACAATCCTGTTAGAACACCTGTTTCAGCAAATACCCCGACTGAGAAGCTCTCTGCGCCATCTCGGGGCATCCAAGCTGTAGTTGATGCAGTTCCAGAGATTCCTGGGTTAACGGAGATTCTATCTTCGCCGTTTTCAAAGCGGTCTTGCCAACCCCATGAGCCAACTCGATTATCACTGCCACCCCATTCGGTAAATCCATCTTCATTGAAGTCTATAGCCGGCTGGGCGGGATGTTTTCCGCCAAGCAGAGTCCAGGATAGCATCTTAGCGCTCCAAACGTTGGTGTTGTTTTGATTGTGAATAATTCTGAATTGGTAACGATAAATTGTATCACCTGGCGATTCTGTGAAGGTTGTTGCTGATACATTTGTCCAGTTACCAAACATATCGTATCTAATTTGTAACTGGCCGTCGATGATATCCGAACTGCCAGAAATGACCTTAGTTGGTGATGATGGTATCATCCAAGGAGATGTGAGATTACAATCAATACTTGCCACAACGCCCTTGCTAAATGTCACTGATCCACCACGCATGCAGCCCTGATCCCAGTCTAAATCTGCCACGCCGCCTCTAAATGAAGTCATCATTTGACCGTCTCCACTAATCGAATGCACATATGGGATTCCAGTACCGGTTGGAGAACCTCTGAATTCGAGTTTCACACGGACAAGTGGATACGTTTCATAGTCGACCATGTTAAGCGGAATTGTCACATCATTGCTGCCATGAGCACCCATTATTTCGTTACCTGCACCGTCTAAGATTGTCCAGTTCAAGAAAGCACCAGATGGAATGTCAAGGTCCAGATGAAGCGGTGCATATGTGCTTCTAGACACAGGTTGGGTTGCCCCACTACCCCAACCAATAGTTGGGCTGACCCAATGAGATTCAGGTGGTGAAGCTAAGTTAACGTCATCAACGAACCAAAAATCACAACATGTTGCTCCACTACCACTACCGCTGATTTGGTTTATTCTAATTTGGCTGGTGGCGTGTAGAGCTGCTGCCGGCAAATTAGTACTCCACTGCTGTGGTGAGTGTGGGCCATATGGCGCTCCTGGCCAGGTATTTACTACTACCCAATTTCCGTTGACATCTTTGTATTGTATTTGTAAATCCTCAGTCGAATCTGGCTCTTCACCGCAACCGGTACCGCCTTGAAGTACCCAGGCGGTAAGCGGCATACTTGGAGCTCCAGCCAAATTCACTACTGGTGAAGTTGCATAATGTGGAGCGTTGTAGTTCGCTTGAGTTTTTAGTGAACCGCCAGTGGTACCGTTAAATCCACATGAATTTGTCCAGTGGCCGACAAAGGTTGGATTTGAAACAGTCCAACCTTGTAGTCCAGAATTAAAATCCCAAAGCGTCCCTGCGGTTGAACCTGTTAAAGACCCGATTTCTACTACTGTGCCGTTCATAGTTGAATCTGGAACATCCCAAGCCAATTCACCTTCCCAAGTAAATCCGTAATGGGTTTGCATAGCTGACGGCTCGATAGTTAATTGTAAATCTGTGATTGGGGCATCACTTGGCACATCTACTGTGAAGGCATTATTAGCAATATCATCACCGAGTAGACCAAGAAATTCTGCGCTGCCTGTGCTTGAATGACTAATTGTTTTAGATTCTTTTAGGACCTCTATGTCTGCCGAATTTACCGACAAATTACCGGTCATTTGTAATGGCCCCATTATAGCCATCAAAATCGCCAAGAAGAGTGCACTGCGCCACGTGGTCACTGCGGACATGC
>JAKMFF010000288.1 GCA_022425585.1 Candidatus Poseidoniaceae archaeon | reverse complement strand
TTGCTTCATAGTAAGCAGATTTGGCATCATCGTAAGTATCATGCTTGACGCTACCGACACCTAGACCTAGTGCGGCAAAAGCAACTATTCCAATGGTTAGTACTGCTCCGGCCATTAGAATGGCTCGACTCCATACGGAGTTGTCTACATGGTTGTTATGACCGCTCATTCTTCTGCCCCCTTTGGTTTGGCTTTCCATAATTTTTCGGCAACCGATTTCTTGTCGCTGCTATCATGGTGATGGCCGTATAACTCATTCATGTCACCCTGTGTTGGGATGTCATGGAATGATGGTGTTGGAGGTGGTGATGTAGTAGACCACTCAAGAGACCATCCGCCCCATGGGTCCTTACCAACTGGCTCACCATTGCGTCCAGATGAGAAAATGTTCCATACCAACAATAGTTGGCTCAATCCAAATATGAAAGCGAAGATACTCACAGCCATATTGTATTCAGCGAAGCCGGTTTCTTCTAAGTAAGAGTGGGTTCTTCTTGGCATACCCATGATTCCAAGTTTGTGCATTGGCCAAAAGGCTGCATTGTATGAGGAGAATCCGATAAGGAAGTGCCAAAGTCCGAGTGTTTCGTTGAGTTTTCGCCCAGTGACCTTAGGGTACCAATAATACACACCGGAGAGTAGACCAAAGACAGTACCACCAATGAATACATAGTGGAAGTGAGCAACAACGAAGTAAGAATCATGGAAGTGTACGTCCAAACCTGCGACTGGGAAGAACATTCCAGAGATGCCTCCAAGAGTGAAAGTTACTAGGAAACCTAGAGACCACAGTGTGTGTGTTTTCATTACTAGGCTGCCACCCCAAATAGTTGCCAACCAATTGAAAATTTTCGCTCCAGTTGGAATCGCTACCGCCATGGTTGTTATCATGAAAGCAGCACGCCAGAAGGCATCCATACCAGAAGTTAGCATGTGGTGACCCCAAACAATGAATCCGACTACTCCGATTCCGGCCATTGCGAAGACCATTGACTTGTAACCGAAAATAGATCTTCTTGCACTTGTAGCAAGTACCTCTGAAACGATACCAAAGGCCGGAATAATGACCACGTAAACCTCGGGATGCCCAAAGAACCAGAACAAGTGCTGGAATAGCAAACTGTCACCGCCACTGGTAAAGAATACCGTGCCGATTGTATGGTCGAATAATAAGAATACTAGACCAATGACTAACGCTGGTAAGGACATGTACAGCATGAATACGCTGACGAAAACCGACCAAGTGAATAGCGGCATCTTCATCCAAGTTACTCCTGGAGCGCGCATAGTGAATACTGTAGTAATGAAATTCACACCACCAAGGGTTGATGATGCACCGAGCATTAGCATACCAGACAGGAATGCGGTAGTACCAATGTTAGCTCCATACTGAGACAAACCTTCACCGAGATTGGCTTCAGTAAGTGATGAATATGGTGGGTACATAACCCATGTAATGTCTGCAGCTTCACCAGTGAAAATTCCGGTGTAGATTAGCGGACTGGAGAATACCAACAACCACAACCCCATTGCATTGATTCTAGGGAATGCTAAATCTTTAGCACCAATTTGTAGGGGCAAAACATAGTTCATGAAACCAGCAATCATTGGCATGGCTGCGAGGAAAATCATGGTAGTTCCGTGCAAGGTAAAGAATGAGTTATATTCAGTCTCAGTAAGGAAAGTGTTCTCTGGCACGGCGAGTTGAATTCTGAATAACAGCGCTAAGAAGCCACCAACCAGGAAGAAGAAGAATCCATACAAGAAGTACATTATACCAACTTCTTTGTGGTCAGTTGTGGTTAGCCATGGCTTTAGGTAACTCCAAAAGTTGTAGATACTGAAAGTTTCAGGAGACCTAGAGTAATAAACCCACATAACACCAAGTAAAATCAAACCTAGAGCAAGCGCTATAGCGGTAAGTAAGAGAACCAATGCTCTAACGCTTGGTGCCATTTCACCAGCATTGATTCCTGCAATGGTAGTCTCATAGCTATTCCACATATCTCCATTGAAACCATTACCGCCGTTTACTGCATTTCCGTAAATTGTGAACTCTACGAACTTGGAATCGTCTGCAGGAGCAGTCCATTCAAAATCCCATGTTCTTACCGCATTACCTGCTGCAGTGTGAGTTAATCCGCCGTTCATCTCTTGAGCCAAACTCGGGTCAACCGCAGTAACGGTTCCCTTAGATGCCAAAATTCGAAAACCACCAGCTCGACCATTCCATGGGTCTGCGCCTTCGGTACTGCCATCATTGTGAAGGGTCATCACATCATTCGTGACTGTTACTGTGAAGGTATAAGTCTCGCTGGAGTTGTAGGCCTCAGGCAATCCTGTCACTGAGACTACAGTATCTGATGATGGCCCCCCGTGACATGAACATCCATTGTCACCAGCTGACCCAATACCGCCTGGCGCGGCATCAAACTGTGGCACCATCACTAACGAAATTAGTACAATTGATAGCAAGGCTAGGGTTCTGGTGCGCATTAGTTTGCACCTCCTTCTTTCTTAACTCCGGTATCTGCATCACAATACTCTATACCGTTCTGGATTGGAGATACAACATCTACATAGCCTATCATTTTTGAATGATCTAGTCCACAGTATTCAGCACATCGAATGTTGAATGTTCCAGGGTCGTCTGGCAAGAACCACATCATTGTACCACCTTCGAGTCCGGGAACAAGGTCTTCTTTGACGCCCCACTCAGGTAGCCAGAATGAGTGTTGGACTCCCCAATAGGTACTGTTCAACTCGCTGTAGTCTGATGTGTAAGAAAATAGGTTCAATACCACTTCATCATCACATGGAACAATCAAGTGTTCTCCTGCAGCAGTTGACAATTTGTGATTAATCGGAATGTGCCCCCAACGATGAAGTTCGTTTCCTTCAGCATCTTCAACTGAAACTGAGGCTGAGACAAATCTGTTGAATGATGTGTCTATCATCGTCGATCCGACTATTGTGTCTAAACCGTAAGTCGTAGAGTCTCCATTCACAGTGACCGTCATGTTTGTTGCATCGGCATTACTAGTGTGTTGTACGGTTAGATTGCTGCCCCACACTACATCAATACCAGAAACTCTTGAGTCGTCTTGATAGGTCAATTCATCTTTATATTCAAACTCCCAGAACCATTGTTGACCGATGACTTCAATATCAAATGCTTCCTCTTCGTCAGGGATTACCCAGACTGCAGTGTTTGATGCTAGGGCAAGAACAACTAGCCAAACTACAATGACTGTTGGAAGAACGTAGAATAGTACCTCTACCTTGGTGTTGTGACGGTCAACGGGGAATGATCCAACTACGATATGATCGACTTCGGTTGTATCTGGAATAATACTTGCACGATACCTAATCATTGCATAGAACATCCATGCAAAGGTGATTATTCCAACGAGAATTCCCCAAAAAAGAAATTTTTCGTAAAGTACTGAAAAAACGGTATCCTCTGCCACCATGGACTTGACCTGATTGAGCGCCCATATTGTACCCCTTAAGCATTTGTCGAAAAATGCCATTGGCTCAATGTTTTGCAACACCCCAAGGTGCTTAGCAGTGCGTCATTTACACTAATGGTATATGAAC
>JAKMFF010000270.1 GCA_022425585.1 Candidatus Poseidoniaceae archaeon | reverse complement strand
ACTTATTGTAAGTGATATAACTCCAAAGAAACCAAGGTCAATATTTGGTAATCCACCCAAACAGATTGAGATCTATGGTCGCAACACTGAGCTTTCTCACTCCTTGAACATTCTAAGTCAAAAATCTTTGATTATTACTGGCATGCCTGGCATTGGTAAATCTGTTTTTGTAAGGAAAATTGCTGCACATTACGCCAATAAAAAGACTGTAAGGTGGGCATCAGCTAACGAATTTACCGATTATTTGGAAATCTGTTCAGCGTGGAATTTTATGACAATGATTCCTCAGGACATTGAATCGATATCACTGTTTTTTGCCCCCCATGAAGAGGTCTTGATAATTGATGATTATCACCTCATTGATTCTAGACATCAATCGAAAATACAAGATTTAGTGAATGGAATTTCAAAACATAGTAAGATGAAATTTATTTTAATTTCACGCGATACTTTAGATGCTGATTTTGGTTTTGAGCAGATAAAAATGGACTCATTAGATTTGGAATCTTGTTGTGAGATGCTTGGAGAGGATATTGAGTTGTCTAAAAGAAAAGATGTTTCTGAAAAATTAGGCCGCCATCCGTTGGCATTGAAGTTATATGACTCCAATTTCGAGTCCCCAGAATCATCCATAGATATCATTGATTACGTCAACAAAGTGGTATTGAAAAATCTCGATGAGGATGACAAAAAGTTGCTTAACCACATGTCACTAGAGCCTAATCCAGTCAAATCTAATTTGTCTATTATTGAACCTTTGATCGAAAAATTCGATATGCAGAGTTTGTTAAAATGGTACAGCGAATCTGATCTAGAATTGCAGCATCTTGTAAGGAACGTCACTCGCAGCAACCTATCTAGCGATGAAACGAGAAAGATTCATTCTAATCTATCTCGGCATTGGAAAAATATCTCAGAAAACGGTAATTTGATTAATTATTTTTACCACTTATCAAAATCAGCGCCGGATATTTTTGTCGAACAAATGTCAGATTCTCTTGAACAAATTATGGAAGTTAATTCCGCAGCATTAGCTGTTATGGTTGACGACTTAATAGAGCAAGATTCTAACAATGAATCATTGAGATACGTGGCATGCAAAATAGCAGCAAAGCGATATGAGGCAGAATATTTGAAGCAAAGTGTAGAATTTTTATCTGGTGATAAAAGACTGGAGATGGATTTTATCCTCGCCAAATTAGAGGGTAGATTAGAGCATTGCGAGGACATTGCTGAACAATTAATTGCCAATCAATCCACTTTTGAGGCTAATAAATTACTAATTTCGTTGGCGACTCAAATTTTGGAAGACCGATTACCAAATCAAAAATTAGAACATAATTTAATGCGTAAAGTAAATCATTATTTGACACGATTAGATTTCTCCGATTTGGCAAATAGAAATATCATATTAGTCGCGGTTTCAATGATTAAATTTACTTTAGCCCTTGATGAAAATAACCTGTCTAATGCAGTAAATATTCTAAATTCGATAGAAAGCATACAACATAATCGAGATCCAGTATATCTCAGTATGCAGAGCAAACTAAGAATTTACGAATATGATAATGGGTCAATTGATTTTCCCTCTGTTGTTGAATCAGTGCAATCTAATTGTGCAATTATTGATAATATTCTAATGTCCCAATCATTAAAATTAAAATTAATCGAATCAATAATTGAAGTTAATTTAGATGCAGCGACAAAGATGTTTCACCGACTAACTCGACCAAACTTATTGCCCAGGTCAAGTCCTGCTTTGCGTTACTGTGCTAGATGGTGGTTAGTCAACTCACAGATTAGTAAAAATTCCGAAAAGTCGTCATTGAAGGAATCTATAGCCAGATATAGGGAAGCCGGTTGTCATAATGCTGCAAAAGCGTTAGAATCTAAATTACATTCAATGCTCTAAAGTTCCGCACCGATTAGGGTCTTAGTGTCAACAATCCCCTTCATCGGTCTAATTTCCTCTACTATGCATCTAGTTAGGTCATATTCATCATCCGCTTGGACTCGTGCGATTAAGTCATATTCGCCAAATAACATCCATCCAGCGGTTACTAAATCAATTGATTCTAGGGTTTCACGAACCACTTTTTCTTGTCCAGGTTCAGTTGTTATCAATACAAATCCAATCGCCATTTAATCACCTAATATTCTACTGCAATTAGAGTCTGAGTATCTTTGACTCCATCTATTTGTCTAAAGTCGCTCATCAACATGCCCGATAGCTTACCAGATTCGCCTGCACTAACCCTGACAATTAAGTCATATTCGCCATACAGTGCGTGTACTTCAACAACGGATTCATGATTACTTAATCTAAGATATACATCACGTTCCCTTGAAGGTAGGGTTTTGAACAAGACAAACGCCTCAGGCATGAACCTTCCACATCAACCAATTTCTTATTGCTTGCTATCTAAATGAACCTCGATTTAACGCCATGCCCAACTATACGAACCATTGAAAAGTAACACTGTACATCGGAACTTATGGATGGTGTCATTAGGGTAAAATTCTCTCTGCTGTTGATGACCTTAATCCTAGTTTTGACACCGCTTACTAGTTTGCCCATTGGTTCAGAAACCTTTGAAAATGATACTCTTGAAAGCAATGCTATAACAAAAGCGCAGACGACATGGAGCGGTCTGATTCAGTTAGCAGAATCTTACACGGTAAGTGTAACTGATGAGTTAGTAATTTCTCCATGTACCACAGTTGAATTATCTGCTTCAACAAGATTATTTGTCGAGGGTAGGTTATTAATTCAAGGGAATAATAGTTGTCCTGTAGTCTTTTCCCAGCTTAACTCTGGCCTTCACTACGGTATTCAATTCAATAGTTCATCATCAGGTAGAGGTTCGATAATTGATAATATAACGCTTGAGGATGCAACATATGGTATTACTATCTACGGCTCAGACCCACAGATAAATAATGCTACAATCATCAATCCATCGAGAGTTGGAATTGATTTATTCTCCGGTGCCAATCCCGTAATTCACGATTTAATCATAAATCAAGCAGGTAAAGGATTCACCTATTCAGATTGGCGTTATGGACTTGGGCTTTCTGTTGGTGCTGGGTCAACTCCTATTGTCGAGCGAGCAACCATGACAGATTTGCGTATTAGAGGCCTCAATATTTGGGGCTCATCTGGTGGAATATACCACGATATCAGCATAGATAATGTCAGTGCAGAAGGTGCGAATGCGATTTCAGCAGGAGTTTGGATTGAGGACAGTCAACCGCTTATCACTGATTTGTCGGTTGATAAATCTGATTATGGGATTTTGATAAGACATGTTAGCGATGGTGGCTTCACTAGAGCAGTTGTAAGAGATTGTATCGTCACTAATTCGATGTATAGGGGGATATATGTCGACAAGTCAAACCATACTAATTTTACTAATTACGAAACTGCGGATTTCACTAATACTATCGTTAGAGGTACTGGCGGGCCAAATGCAAAAACTACAGGGATTGGATTTGCTGCCATTGAAGTTAACGCAACAGGAGCATGGTTTGAAAATACCACAGTAGAAGATTCAACTACAGTAGGGGTTCGATTATACTTTGTTGACGCATCTACTACATTTAGAAATTTAACAATTACAGATTCTGGCGACCCTGGAGAAGGGGCCCATGAAGCAGGCTTGGCGATAAGGTCTTCTTTCTTCGCTCCTAGATTTGAAAATTTAGTAATCTCAGGCTCAGTTGGACCAGGAATTTCTGCAACATCCGGAGGAGCTATGCAAGGTAGTGATTGGTTCTTACACAACAACAGTAAAGACGGGCTATTTATCGAGTCATCCACAGTAATAGTTGACCACCTCCATCTATCTGATAATGGCCAATCAGGTTCCCATATTTTTGATTCACGATATGTTACTTTATCCAACCTTACCGCAATAGGCAATGGTAATTTGGGATTAAATGAAATGGAGCAAGCCGGATTATTTTTCGAGAAATCTAATGACTTAGAATCTAGTTCTGGTGATGTAACCTGTAATCATTGTACGGTCTCAAATTCTGCAGGTTCAGGAGTAATGGTAAAGGATTCAGTAGATCTATTTCTCAATCACTTGACTGTGGAAAATAATAACCCTGCTTACGACCCGATTACCGTCGACAATAGTGGGCTTAGTTTAGGACAGCAAGGTGGCCGCTTCCATATGCATGATGTGCTAATTGTCACAGAGCGACAAGGAACTGATGCTGGTCCAGCAATCAGAATTAATCGGGCTGCTGGCAACATTGACACTTTAGTTCTCCAAGGTAATCATTCAGGTATGGTTTGGAATGCTAATAATAATGGCAATTATCCATCAGAACTCAGCAGAGCTCAACTTTCAGGAACATCATGTCTACTGTTGATTGACCACAGCGATTTAATCGGTCAAGATAATACCATTCTACCAGAATGCACCGGTTCGATAATCTTGCAAAATAGCCAGGTAAATTGGAGTTCATTCACTGATTTAACGGCCTCAACCGCAATAAATTTGGATTCATTTTCTAAACTTCACCTGCATCAACCTCAACAAATTGATTTCGCAAGCGCTATTATTGCTCCTTCTGCGGAAATAGACATTGCTTGGGACATCGAGGTATGGGTACAAAATAATAATTCTAATGGCATTCCAAGTGCTCCAGTAGGGATTAGTTTTGATCAATTCGAACCAAATGCCCAAGAGAATGCTAATGATATTGGCTATGTTAAATTCCCTAATTTTATTGGTCAACAATGGACTCAATCAGGTGCTTCACCATTAACTACAGTCACGATTGATTGTGCTTACGATGGATTAACAAACAGTAGTTCAGTATCATTAGATGATGATAAAACCGTTTATTGTATACTACCAATCGATAATCAGCCACCTTTCTTGTATTGGGATTCACCAGAAGGAGACTCAATCTATCCTAGTGGCTCAGAAGTAGAGTTCAATGCAACACGCTCTTGGGACATAGATGACGACGCCTTAATTTGGGAATGGACATCATCAATCGATGGAAATATTGGTAATTCAGCCAATTTCATCGTAAATCAGGCAGATTTCAGCCAAACTCTCAGTGATGGAGTTCATACTATTACTGCAAAACTATGTGACGATAAAGGTCATTGTGTACAACAGAGTAGGATTATTGAGTTATCCAATTTTGTCCCGATTGTCTTTGTTGATTTTAGTCCGGAATTAAACGCCTTTAACGAACTGATAATTGCTAAAACTGGCACCGTTGTGGTTAATCTCTCAGGCACTTATGACCCGGAAGGGGATGCGCTGAATTGCTGGATAACTACTTCTTACGGATTGTTATACCCTATTGAGTCGCCTGGAATTGATAACTGTCCCGAAATTATAGAATACACCTTCCCGCTTGAATCTAGTCAGAATAATCCGGCACCCGAAGAAGATAATTTCGTATTATCTATTTTTGTTGATGATGGCGTCAATCCACCAGTTGAATTGGCTTACTCTACGACATTATATAATGAAATACCAGAGCCGAATTTCACCATAATTAGAACTGATAACTTTAGCCAATCAGTAGTTACCCTAGATGGGTCATCGACTGTTGATCCTGAAGGTGATAATTTGGCAATTGAGTTTTATTCTAGCCTTGATGGTATCCTCCAGTGGTCTGATGAACCTTCAGGAACAGTTTGGCAAGGACATTTGTCACGTGGAATTCATACTATTGAAATGCGGGTTACCGATGATAACCTTGAGCACGTAGAGGAATACAAGGTCTCCTCCATGTTAATTTCAGTATTGAATTCTCCACCATCGGCACAGATAGTATCGCCAAATCAAGCAGATTCATATGATTCATCTGAACTAGTAATCCTATCTGGTAATGGTTCAGGTGATTTTGATTCAGTATGTAGTTCGTTCAATACTATCGGCTTCTGGCTTTGTTCACAAACCGAGGCATTTCAAGGTTCTGAATATCTACAGGTTTCATGGACCAGTGACCTAGATGGTAGATTGTCTTCAACTAATCAGGAGGGGTTGTTCTATCAAGCCAGGCTGAGTAGTGGAATACATACCATCACACTAGAAATTGATGACGGAATCAACCCTTCAGTAACTGAAACAACATCTATCCAAGTTAGTAAATCAGCACCTGTCTTATCCCTAGCAACTCCTGAATTCACTGAAATCCTCAAATCATCAGAATTCATCTTTTGGAATGCGGTTAATTCACTTGATTATGATGGCGACGATTTCACTATGACCATTAGAAGCGACCAATTAGCAGAGCCAATATTGCTCGACGCTGACCCCAGCATAACCCACATGTCTAAACTCAGTGCTGGAACACACAGCATTGAAATTACTCTTACCGATGATGATGGAATGGTTAGAACAGAATTCTTTGAGTTGATAGTCGAACCATCAGCCCCAGATGTAGTAATCATCAAACCTAGTGAAGGACAATCTTTCACCGGTGGAATTGCTATTATCCTTGAAGAAGAATCCACAGATGCAGACTTTGATATTACCTTTAGGCAATGGAAAATAATTGATAAGTCAACTGGTGAAGTAGTCGAGACATTGAGTGGCAGTACCGAATCAACCATTTTGGACCCTGGTGAATATCTCATAGAACTAACCGTTAGAGATAGTCTGCTAAACACCCAAGTCACTTCAAGAAACATTCGAGTTGAGAAAACCGATCCAGTTCTAGATGAGCAATCTATCATAGTAACTCCGGCTGAACTTACCACCAATCAGCTAGTGGATTTACAAGTTAGTGTGATTTTATCCGACCCTGACGGGACAACTCAAGATGTACAAGCAACCATAATCCACGGAATCCAAGTCTGGGATTTTCCGCTTGAAGACCTAGATGGGGATGGTATATGGACAGGGTCAGTAGAGGTCAACCCAGAAAAATCAGGCCGCCCGAGCCTGAAAATCACCGCTAAAGACGGAGTTGGTGATAGTGCAACAATAAGTCAAGTCTCCAAAACAATTGTCGTAAACGATGCTGATTCTACCAGCAGTAATACTCCACTAATTATTGCTGGATTAGGCATTATCTCGTTAATTTTGATTACCCTAGTCATTGCCCGTGTCAGAAATAACAAACTGGAAGACGACTTGATCGAGTCCTGGGAAACTTTCAAGCAACCGTCCGAACAATATCCAGATGACCAACAAGGTGATGTCGAACAGATTACCGAGGTAGTCAATGACTTATGGTCGCAGTTGGAACAAGAAGAAGGCTTGAATTAATCACTGTTCAGGCAAATTTTTGTTCATTGAATCAGGATTTGATTCTCTTCCACCCCAAGGGGTTTTGGTACGGTTCATACCGATTCTTTTGGCGAATAAGAATTTGAAATTCTTCCAACCATCGCCCCACGTATGGATTTCTGCATCACCAACACGTGGTCGATAAGGTACCGAGATTTCTATCGCCTTTTCTTTCCCAATATGCTTTCTCGCTAACAGTTTAATCTCTTCTGATAGCGGCATTCCATCATTGGTTGGCCGCATCTTAGGGTTGTCAAAAATAGACTTTCTAAACACCCACATTCCTGATTGTGAATCTTTGATTCCATAACCAAACAACAGTCTAGCAGTGAAAGACAGCGCCCAGT
>JAKMFF010000250.1 GCA_022425585.1 Candidatus Poseidoniaceae archaeon | reverse complement strand
ATATAATATTACAATCTGGTTCAGTAATTGGCATCATGCTCATTTTTGTTTATATTAATCAAAGGCAGTCAGAAGTAAGAACTAGTAAATTCCAATCGGAAGAGGAATAGTTTACTCTTTGATACTTAGCATTCTTTCAAGCGCCAGTAACGACCCTTCTTCGACAGACTTTGAAACACTAATTTGGTTTGGTATTTCTCCATCGACAATTCGTTCTAGCACATCCATTAGGTAAGCAGGATGAATCATGTACATTGTCGAACAAGGACAGACCTTGTCATCAAGGCACTCAACAATTTTATCTGGATGAGCTTCAGCTAATCTAGCAACCATATTTATTTCAGTGCCAATAGCAATTTTTGCCCCTGCAGGTTGTTGTTCAACATAATTCTTGATGAATTGTGTAGAACCATTTGCATCGCTAACTTCGACAGTCTCTTTGGGGCATTCTGGATGGACTACTACTAAGCCATCTGGGTATCGTTGGCGAAACTCACTGACTTGTTCAACGGTGAATCTTTTGTGTACCGAACAAAAGCCATGCCATAAGATAATTTTAGCACCAATAAGGTTTGAATCAGCACCGATTTTTGGTATCCATGTTGGCATTTGTTGTTCACTTATGCCCATCTTTATTCCTGTGTTACGGCCGAGGTGTTGGTCCGGGAAAAATAACACCGTTCCATTTGGACCAGCACGATCAAATGCCCAATTTAGTATTCCAGTTGCGTTAGATGAGGTGCAAACTATTCCCCCATGACGCCCCACGAAATCTTTCAAGTCAGCGCTGCTGTTCATGTAGGTTACTGGAATGAGATATGATTTTCCATCATCAGGAATATCTCCGGGAGAAGTTCTATCGATGGGATCGCTAAGTTTTGTTTCAGCTAGAATCTCGGCCCATGCTTCTTCAACATCTACTAGTGTTGCCATGTCTGCCATTGAACATCCTGCCCTTAGATTTGGAAGCACTACATGTTGTTGTTCATTTGTCAATATGTCTGCCGATTCAGCCATGAAATGTACTCCACAAAAGACAATGTATTTCGCAGTTGAGTCCGCGGCTTTTTGACTCAGCATAAACGAATCACCGATAAAATCAGCGTGCATAACTATGCTATCTCTTTGGTAATGATGGCCTAAAATCATCAGGTCAGAACCAAGTTGATTCCTTAGTTCAGTAATCCTCTCGGCAATTGCTTGCTCCTCAGGGGAGAGAGAGGTGTCCATGAAATCAATGGAGCACATTGGCAGAGTAATCGTCATATGCTTCATGTAGCCCAACAGTTATCCCTTTTTCAATAATTGTGAGTGCGTGATGTACATAAGTGAGAGCATTAAGGGCGACTCATGGTCTTCCAACCAGAGTCTCGCTTACACCTTGGGGCAGAGGCTGAAGTATGGTCCGGTACCTGGATGGGCCGGCCGGCAATCAAGAAGATGCGCCGCAATAGGGCTTGGCGCCACCCAGATATTGAACGCCGATTGGGCTATCGAAGAATGCTGAGCGAGGTTCGTATTTTGATCAGGATTCATAGTACCGGAATGCCAGTACCGGCAGTATGGGATGTAGATTTGGATAATGGCCGAATAATAATGGAAAAAATGCAAGGAAGGCCTCTAATCGAGGTGCTAAGAGATGAGGCCTCGGAACCAGATTTTATCAAATCAGCCCTAGAAAATTCAGGGAAAGCAGTTAGAATGCTGCACAGAATGGCAATAACTCATGGCGATTTATCGACAAATAATATTTTGATTGACGAAAAAGCAAATGCCTATCTAATCGATTTCGGTCTATCTGCAGTGGAATATGAAGTTGAAAGGTTTGGTATTGACTTACACGTCATGGATGAAATATTAGGTGCATCTCATCCAAATGTCGTCAATGGTATAGATAATTTTATTGATGGATACTTACAATATGATGGCATTCAAGGACTGTTACAGGAACTTTCAGGAGGTACACCGCCAACAGCAACAGAAGTATTGAAACGTTTAGATGATGTACGTTCAAGAGTTAGATATCACGGATGATTCAACCTACTAACAAACGCATTTCTTCGACACTTCTTAGTTCGGAAAGATAAATTTGTTCGATGGCATCACGAAGGTCTTCTTCTGCACTGTCTTCGATTAATTCAATTAGTTCCGCATAAACTTCTGCAGCTTTTATTTCGGTTTCCAGTGAATAATTTAACATTTCCAAGTAGTCATTAGTGTGAGTTATTGGGTGTGGGTTTCTTTCTGTCACCGGTATGCCGCCAAGCTGTACGA
>JAKMFF010000241.1 GCA_022425585.1 Candidatus Poseidoniaceae archaeon | reverse complement strand
TAATCGGTACAGAATGAAAAATTCTGCTCCATACTTATTCAGTACGCTGTTTTCAGGCCAATAATCCATATTTTATCATGCGTCGCTTTCAAATAGGGGTTGTATGTCGGAAGGCTCGATAAGGAGTTATTATTATGCCAGCTCAATGGGAAGACAAGACAAAGCCACACCGTAATATTGTATTTGTAGGTCACGTAGATCACGGAAAGTCGACCACCGTAGGTCGTCTGCTTCTAGACTCAGGCCACATCGAAGAACACGTAATCGAAAAGAATGAAAAACTAGCAGCGGAATCTGGTAAAGCAGGTTTCGGTCTAGCATACGTCATGGACGGATTGAAAGAAGAGAGAGAGCGTGGAATTACCATCGACGTTGCTCACAAAGAATTCTTTACTCCTAAATACTACTGGACTATCATCGACGCTCCAGGTCACCGAGATTTCGTAAAGAACATGATTACTGGTGCATCTCAAGCAGATACTGCAGTTCTACTCTGTGCTGCTAACGATGGTGTCAATGCACAAACCAAAGAACACGCTTTCCTTGCAAAGGTTCTTGGTGTCAAGGAACTGATTGTCCACGTAAACAAAATGGATATTTCAGGTGTTGACTGGTCAGAAGACAAATACAAGGCTGCATGTAAGGAAGTTTCCGATTTGCTAAAGATGGCAGGATTTGGTAGCCAACTTGACAACATCCCTATGATCCCAGCA
The DNA here is from genome assembly GCA_022425585.1 of Candidatus Poseidoniaceae archaeon. The sequence goes on along the minus strand of JAKMFF010000241.1, from coordinate 1,775 downwards.
TCATCTCTTAAGGGTGACAACGTATACAACAAGAGTGACAACACTCCTTGGTACAACGGACCGACATTGTTCGAAGCTATCGACGCTGCTGCAATGCCTTCCAAGCCAGTTGACAAACCGCTAAGACTGCCAATCCAAGACGTGTACAAGATTTCCGGTATCGGAACTGTACCTGTTGGTAAGATTGAAACTGGTACTCTAAACGTTGGTAAGAATATTATCTTCAACCCATCACAAAAGTCCGGTGAAGTCAAGTCTATTGAAATGCACCACACCATGGTACAAAAAGCAGAACCTGGTGACAACGTTGGGTTCAACGTCCGTGGTCTAGCATCTGACGACATCCGCCGTGGTGACGTTGCAGGATACTCAGACAGTGAGCCAACCTATGTTAGACACGACGAGCATTTCGTTGGACAAATCCAACTTATGGACATCCCTAAGGCTGTTTCAGTAGGATACACTCCAGTATTCCACTCTCACACTGCGCAAGTTGCTGTGAAATTCATGGAATTACTAGAGAAGACTAACAAGTCCGGTAAAGAAGCTAACCCGTCTTTCTTGAAGACCGGTGATGCATGTCTTATCCGTTTCCAACCAACTAAGCCTCTTGCTATCGAGCAAATGGACACATTCCCAGAACTATCCCGTTTCGCTATCCGTGACATGGGCAAGACAGTTGCTGCTGGTGTCTGTTTGAAGATCGAAAAGAAGTGATTCTGAAAAAGAGAGGATAACTGGTTGGAGGATTGAATTTGGCAGCGGTAACAATTATCAAACTGACTGGTGAGAACCACCAAGATATCGATAGAGTTGCTAGTCAAATCAAAACAATCTGTGACGCTGGTGGAATTTCCCTACGAGGGCCTATTCCCCTGCCAACAAGAAGACTAGTTGTGCCGGTTAGAAAAGCACCAGATGGTGAAGGTAGTGAAACCTACGACCACTGGGAATTAAGAGTTCACAAGCGTTTGTTAGAAATGGACATCAACTCCGGTAAGGACGAGTCTGCGCTTAGACAAGTAACTAGAATCGAAATACCAGATACTGTAAGTATTGAACTTTCGATGAGAGTAGCTAACTGAGATTAGAGATTTTCTACCTCTGCCACACCTGATTCAACTAACCAATCAGCCGTGTCTTTATCGATAAAGTGAACATCGTCTGCTTCTAATATTAACTCAACACCATCACCAAGCATTACTGCATCAGGCAGAGACTGAATAATTTTTATTCTAATCATTTCATCTTCTGTTGCCTCTTGACTATCCTCTATCTTCTCAGGGATTACCTCAGTAAATTCAGTGATTTTGTTAGTCTTAGTTTTTGATGGAGCCAATTCCATTGCCGCCATGTGCTTGTCGTCATCTGATTTATTCGAGGCTGGTGATTCAAGGACTGTAATTGGTTTATTGACATCATCTGCTAAATCAGATTTTACATATTCGTCGATGTCGGGCCATTCTTCATTGTACATCCGATCCTCTTCATCATATTGCGAATCTTCTACTTCGATTACCGGCTCATTATCTTCGATGACTAACTCAGGCGGCATTTGCCCTGTTAAGCCTTCAGGACTTTCAATAAAGGAATCTAATTGGGTTGTTCCTGGGGAATGCTTCCGCTTGGCTGAGAGACCTTCACCGAGGATGCCTTTTTGCATTGACTCCCAATCAAGAGATTTTTTGAACCGGTCCATTTGAGTTACAATTCCGTTGTAAAATGCTTTTTCAGCCGGGTCATGACGTTGCCAATCCATTGGTGGTAAGTCTTGG
>JAKMFF010000236.1 GCA_022425585.1 Candidatus Poseidoniaceae archaeon | reverse complement strand
GTCGTTATTTGCGTCAGCCATCGAAAGTGCTTCTTCTGGAGTTGGAGAATCATCATGATCGCCTTCCATCCACATGTGGCCTGCGTCCTCGCAAGCGTCCTCGGTTTCGTACTCGTCGTGGTTTTCGTGAGTGGCTGCGTCATGACAGTAATCTCCGTCGTGCCCACCATGATTATCTTCAGGCATCCATGTGAAACCACCATCTTCACAATCTTTTTTGTTGTCAATAGCGTTGTTGGTGTGGTCAGTCATGTCGTGGCAAACTCCGTGTTCGTCACCATGTTCGTCACCATGTTCGTCACCGTGCTCGTCACCGTGCTCGTCACCATGTCCAGCGTGGTCATGATGTGCATGTCCGCCGTTCATCTTCATGGTAACCATGTTGAATTGAGTTACGTTTTCTGACATGAATTCAACGTGGTGAACTCCTTCTTCAAGGTGGAATATTGCTATTACAGTATCAGAGGAGGTACAGCCATCTGGGTTTTTAATGACCTTTTCTGGTTCATTGTGGGCGTGTTCGTCGTGGCCATCGTGGTCATCGTGGCCGTCTTCGTCACCATGGTCATCATGTCCATCTTCATCATGTCCATCTTCGTCATGTCCGTCTTCGTCATGTCCATCTTCGTCATGATCATCGTCCATTGCTGGGAATCTTAGCTGATGCAGTACGCTTTCTGCATGGATTTCTGGCATAACTGCTGAATGGCCGTTAGCGAGTTGAACACTTTCGAATTCACTATCATCCAGGGTTTCGCACAAGTCTGCAATTAGTAACGACTCGTAATCTAGGAGTGTTTCTCCGGTTGGTAGTGTGTGAGTTTGAACCGATAGCGGGGCATCGCTACCAAGTCCAGACAAAGTGGCATCCACCCATGGTTCAAGTTCGAGACCGTGGTAGAAGAAAATATCACTCTGTTGAAGCCTAATTATATCATTGGCTGTTGGTTCATAATCGTGAACCGGTATGTTAGAAGTACTCATTAACTCTACGGTAACCTCATCTCCAACAATTGCTTTCACTAGTTGCTGAACGTGATATGTCGAAGTCATTATTATGCCGATTTCCTCTGTTTCAGAGTCATCAGTATCTGCTTCAAGACATCCAGCTAGACTGGAAAAAATCATCAATAAACTTACTAAAACTGCCCTATGCCAATTGGTTTGCATGCCCATACGGCCTGCTATTAACTATATAATCCATGTTAATAATTAGTGATTTGCAAATTATTATTAGTGTGTGTTAATTGGCCAACGCATGAGCCAAATAATATCCTTTAGCGCCGACAAATATTTTGCTGGAATTTTAGAAGACCTGATTGAAAAGTCTGGATATCAGAATCGTAGTAGGTTCCTGCGAGATGCAGCATTGTATTTTTCCGAAATGCAACAACGAGGAGATTTAGCAGATATGAAAGATGATGAAGTTGTACAGGGGCATTTGATCATTTATTTCCAGCACGGTATTGAAAGTAAATTACTAAATATTCGCCACTCCACTGAAATTAACGTTGCAAGTAATAACCATAGTAGCTTGAAACAAAGCCATACCTGTGTAAATGTCATGCAAGCAACCGGGCCTGCAGGAAACTTTCGTAATGTAATAAAACAGTTAAAGAATACTTCAGATGTCGACAAAGTGGTGTTTATTAGTGCGCCGCTAAGAGATCAAGGATGTTGTTAATCCGCCTCAGAAAGTAAGTACTTTTTCACTGCTTTGTACCCACTGTGAACACTCTGCCATAGTAGAATATTGGGCGCCGTCGTAGTAACCTTGACCTTTGAGCACTCCACACCTCTGCTGGCATGTGCCGCACACTTTTACTGACACTCCTTTAGCAATCAGTTCTTTGGTCATCATAACCATGTCTTCAACACCTTCGGGAGGAGTGATTCCATCTCTAGCCAAATCTACACTATCATTCATCAAAAATATTCTAACTTTGACCCCTTCACTGTGCAGTTGTCTTGCTAATCGAAGTGCGTTCCATGTGACATCAGTCCCGTCGTAGGGCTGGTGGTTTAGTATCAGCAATGTTGCCATAAAGACCCCTAGCAACAGGCGAGATATATACATGGTTTCAAATGGTAAAACATAAGGCAAAGTCTATGGGAACAAAATTTCACGCTTTTGCAAAGTGGTTTGTTCCTCAAAAGAATAAGGTCCACATTGCGGTTTTCATCTTGTCAATCTTCATGATTCCAGGTGCTCTCACTGCACTACAGCCTATTGATATGGAATCATATGAAATGGAATCTCCTGAACTAACGGCTCAAACCATCATCAACGATGAGTTTTCTAATTCAGAAATAATTCTTGGCTTTGTTATCTCTGCTAGAGACCCTGCCTATGTTCCCGCTCAATCAGAATGGGTACCTGTGCCCCCGATGAGCGATGGTGCGCCGGATTATTCATCGTTGCCCGATGTGGGTGAGATGGTCGAATCTGGGGTTCCGTGGCAAGGTATTTCAGCACCAAAGGGAGGCATTGTCAACCTAACGGTGTTACAAGAAATCGACGCCAAAAAGCAGATTGTCAATGACCATGTATTAGCGCCTGCACTAAAGCCACTAGTTAATGACGTAACGGGCCATCAATACAATGGAGTAATGACCTTGTCTGATATTTTTCGAGGGTTTATGAACGGCACTTCGATTCTTACCCAACCGGGTTTAAACTCGCTTGGCATACCCACGCCAGCCCCTACAAATTGGAGTGATTGTGGTGTTCTAGAATGTCTAGAGTTTGATGACCTGAATGTAACTCAAGACCACATAGACCTAGCTGCGGTTCGCATGGCCAATGCGCCGGAAAATAATTTTCTTCGCTGGTTATCTCTAGACAGAGGCTTTTATCCAGATATTAACTCATTACAAACAGGATCAATTGGCGGCGAATTACAACTCGATGGAAGTTGGCTAAACGGGATTAACGGCAGTGGCCGTTGGTCTGCTTCCTCAACTTGGTTCTTGGTACAATATGATAGTGCCAAATTAGAAGAAATGGGTTGGGAAGTAATATGGAAAGATGCCCATCAAGAGAAAGCACTCAACTTTTCTGATGATGGATTTATCGTCGGAGGTTACCGGCTTGATGATGGCAAACTAGTTGTTCATCCGCCAAGATATGACCAGGCAGTATGTCAAGAATTACAGGACGAAAGTGGTGGCTGTTCAAGCGAATGGTCGTACATGGACTTAGAAGGCAAACTACGCTCCAACGACCGCACTACAATCACCTTACTAGTTGGACAAGGAGTAAATGTTGAGGTCAACCGGGAATTGCAGTCCAGTGCTGGACTAATTGTTCTAATGGGCTTTGTCATTGTCGGTTTGCTATACGTCAGTTTGCGAAGATGGACTGATGTTGGTATCGTTATTGTTGCTCTAGGCGCTGCACTACTATGGATGCAGGGCATGATTGGCCACGTGGCTAATTTCTCATCATTTTTTGGATTTTCAATTATCGCTAGATCACAGTTTTCCAATTTGCTACCAATTTTGGTACTTGCCTTAGGCATAGATGATTCGCTCCACGCGCTTCATAGATACAAAGAAGAGCGGAAAAACGGGGCGGATACTACCGCTGCTACCGAGGTGACAATAACCCGTGTAGGTCGGGCGATTATGCTCACATCTCTAACTACCATGGCAGCTTTTGCGGCTAATTTGTTTAGCGATGTTGCCGCATTAAGGTCATTTGGTGTAGAGGCCGCTCTGGGGATACTATCCGCATTCTTACTAACTGGTTTATGGGTGCCGCTAATCCGGTTAAGTGTGGATGAATGGATGGTTAAACGAAATAAAAATATCACAGAAAAGCAGATGACTCATCTGGTTTCTGAAGATTTATTGCGTAAGATTACCACCACTTCTGGTAAAGCAAAGCCTTCGTTAATCGTTGCCTTGATTGCGGCATTGATAACAATACCAGCCGCAGTAGGAATGGCCCAGTTAGAGGGCGACTTCCGCGTGGAAGATTTCCTTGACGAGAGTTCCGATTTCGCCCGTGGTGTAGCAATAGTGACCGAACGGTTTGCCGACGAGGGCGAGCCCGCTTATCTATTGATAGAAGGCGATGTCCTTGACCCTGAAGTCTATGCTGCTATCGATATTTTTAGAACTGAGATGGGGGTTTTACCAGACGGAGTTGCCGATAAAATAACTAAACTACCCAATGGCGATATTGATATTTTGGCGCTTGATGAAATGGTCTTCGCAGCCCAAGGATCTCTCGCTCTTGACCCCACACCGTTTGAAGCGGCAGGATGGAATTCCACAATGGAAGGCCATGGGATGAATTGTTCGGATGATGGCGCTGGACCTTTACTAGATTTGACCGACCGTGACTGTTTGTCCTACTTCTACGGTTTCTTAGTCCTAAATGGCGTCCCGGGAACTGGTCCAATCCCGGATATACCCCCAAGTATTGTCGAATTATACATCAAGCCTGAAGTCGAGCTTGACCCACTAAAGCCTTGGTTGGATGTTAATGGACAACCGGCAGAATATGATCGCATGCTAATTCGTTTCGGTATGACTTCTCCTGAAGATTTCCCCGGCATGGGTGAAGGATTGGAGGAATTATGGCGAGACCTTGAAGTGTTCACCAATCTATCTAGCGGCACAATTGCTGAGGCGGGCGAACAAACCGACGATAAACCACTTAATTGGGTCATGATAACTGGCAGACCAGTCACCAGGTATGTGGCATCTGATGCTATGCAAAATGAAATGCAATCATCGTTGATTCTAGGTTCTCTTTTCGTCTTTATCACTCTATCAATCGGTTTCAAGTCGTTTAAGCAAGCTAGTATTACGCTAATACCAATTTTACTGGTTGTGGTGTGGTTGTACGGGCTCATGTATGCAGCAGGTTCATCACTCAACATCGTAACTGTCACAATTGCTACAATATCGCTTGGCGTAGGTATTGATTATTGTATCCACGTTACCGAACGGTATCGTGAAAGTCGGGAAAAAGGCGAGTCGCACAATGAGGCTTTAGTTGCGGTTGGTGGCGCTTGTAGTCTTGCCCTAATTGGTAGCGCTGCCTCAGATATTGCTGGATTCAGCGTAATTGCTTTATCGCCGATGGGACTGTTTAGTAACTTTGGAATTTATTCAGCAGCGATGATTGCCTTGTCCCTCATCGCAAGTCTTGTTTTGACCACTGCTGCGTTAGGGATTTTGGCGCTAATGTTGCGGGACAATTCAGCGCCAATAGGAATTCATCTTGAAAACGAATAATATTGCGATGGACTATTTTATCCGCGCTCAATTTATGCGCTATCTTCATCAATGAAAGATTTGAGGAGCGGTTGCTTCCACCGGGGTTGGCCCCATGGCAGTGGTGAATTTGATGTCTGAAAATGAAAATGATGAAGACTGGATGAAATATGCCAGCGCCGGCTTTGGGCAGACTAATTATTCGCTGTGGGAGGAAGAAGAAACCGCTGCATCCGATGAGGAGAACGAGGAGCCAGAACAACTCGACTCGTTACCCACTAAACAACTAGGAACTCACATGGAAGAGGTACCACGCGCACCCAATCCTGCTGGCCTGAAGCATTTGGTTAGAATCGGGTGCTGTGACCATTGCATCGGCCGGCTTGGCGGTAAAAAGCGATTTAGCCAAACCATTGAAGAATCAGGGCAAGAGATTCGGAATACTGTCGTAAGTGGCAATAAACAATTAGCAAATGTTAGACAAGAGATTCCGCTCTGCCCACTTTGTGAAAATTTATTTGAAGAAGCAGATTTACTTGCTGACATAATTTAT
>JAKMFF010000216.1 GCA_022425585.1 Candidatus Poseidoniaceae archaeon | reverse complement strand
ACTTCAACCCATAGGTATGGCCAATGTAACTTTTCTTTATGAGATAATGGATAATTAGAGTTACCAAGGGGAAAAGGCCAATGTATACTGAAGTTGACATTCCGCCGTATGCCCAACCTAAACCAATTGACAGGGGACAAGAAACTATGATGCCAATGTTGTACACCAGGGAATATCGTACGTTTGATTTCTCAAGGAATACCAGACATGGCCCACAAAAAATGATCATCCCGCTGAGCATAATGGCGACAAGGCGGAACAAAAAATCTAGATCATTGGCGGCCAAAACAATGTGTAAAACAAATAGCAGACAAAAAATTGCCCCATAGATGAAAATACTCTGCAAGTCTTGCCAAATCTTGCTCATGTGTGTTTGGAAATTATACATACTTGTTAACTGTGGCATTATTCTACTTAGAAATAAACTAAATATCATCAACTTGACAACAACATATGCGTATCTTATTTGTTTGCGTGGGGAATTCTTGCCGCTCACAAATGGCTGAAGGTATTGCTAAATCACTGGGTTACGAAGCAGAATCTGCCGGGACTCATCCTGCTGAAGCAGTATCTAAGCACGCTATAACAGTATTACAAAACCGAGGCATTGATACCACGAAACTAAAACCAAAAAATCTAGATAACTTCAATGTTGATAATTTTGACAAAGTGATTTCTATGGGGTGTGGAGTTCACTGCCCAATGATTAAAATTGATCAGGACTGGGAATTAGAAGATCCTGTAGGACAAAAATTTGAGGTTTTTGTGCAAACTGCCAATGAAATAGAAAAAAGAATTAAACAATTGGATTAATTATTCTTCTTCTTGGGCAGGAACATCGCCATGCCCATCTAACTCGATTCTCAGAACGCTAACTGTTCTATCGCGACCTTCGTCTGATGGAATAACCTCACTTTCACAAGTTAATTCTCCGATTACAACTTTTTCCGGCAACCCTTGGGCAATGATTCCATTACGTCTTCGGCAAACTTCTGCAACGTCAACTGCTCGGCCAATTGTTGCTCCTCTAGCTACCAATTCCAAGTTGCGGTCTCCTGATTCCATAGCCATAACAACTGCTCTTACGTATGCGTGTAATGGCTTTTTGCCGATGAAAATTGTTCGTCTCTCTGTCATGCTCAACCCTATACCTCTATAGACGTTCAACGGTTAAATGTTACTTTTATTGCCGCAATTTGAGAAAATGGTGCGAGCGCCGGGACTCGAACCCGGGTTCAAGCGTTGGCAACGCTCGGTGATAACCACTACACTACGCTCGCAGAGGTAATCCTCCGACTAAACAGGGGTATAAACCGTTATCGGAAACCAGTATTATTCAAATCCAAATCTGTCGTTGACATAATCCTTGTCTTTGCTTCTTCGCACTAGAACAAAAACAGCAATTCCCGCAACGATTGTGAAGGCTAGCAATATGCCAATTAAGACCGATACAGATAATTGCTCACTATCAAGACTGGGGATTATTCCAGTTTCTTCTTCAACTGTTACCGAAATTGGCATGACAACTGTTGCTACATCAAAATTATCGATTGCTTGGACCAATATTTCATGAGTACCAATCGGTGTGCTGGTTCTTAATGAAATCTGGACTGTGAATATACCATCATTGGGGACCCTATCGCCATTTACCCCATTATCGTTCATCTGTACCCAGCGATTTTGTTGATCAATTGGTGAAAAGACTCCAAGGTTCACTCTGGCATTTAAGATACCATCTTGGTCGGTAATTTCAAGTTCAAATATTTCGGTATTGGCAGAATCTGGGCGAGAATATTTTACGATGCCCGGATTAATTATCTCAGGCGCAGAATTTTCCACGAAAATTTCAATCGGTATTTTTTCATCATCAGGAATAAAATGAGGGCCGTACTGACTCTCTTGGTCGCGTTCTCCATTCAACCATGCTGATGTAATGCCCACTTTACCTAAGTCGTCAATGGTAATGACTTTCAACGACTGAGTGCCCGGTGACATACCATTTGGAATTACCATCATAGCGCTCCAAACTTGCCCGGTATAGTTCAAAGACACAAGTCCACCACCATAGTCGCGCAGGTCGATATCTACACTTGCAACACCATGACCATCGTAAGCCGCTAGATTGACCACCATATTGGTGCCTCGAGGACCTTGATTTGGTAAAATCTCAACAGAGGTAAGCCTTGGTGCTTGGTTTATCACTGAGATTTCTTTAGTAAAATCAGTGGCTACATCAAAAGAATCTATTGCCGACACACTAAGAGAAATATTGCCAACTTCTAGCCCAGGCACAATGATTCTTGTAGTGTACTTATCGTCACCAATTGCCGAATCACCATCTAGCCCACGGTCGTTCATTGCCACAATGCCACCTCCAATTGGAGTTAGGTCTACGGTAACTTGCTCAAGATTCCAGTCAATGTCTGAAACATCAGCAACTAAAGTTGCTACACTACCGCCTTCACAGATTACTAAACCTTCAAACAAATAGAGATCCGAAATTATCGGCGGTGAATTTTCTTCTGCTGTAACAACTGCTGGAGATAGTACTCTAGTCAGTAATTGTGACTCGGTGAAGTTTGCGATATTGCCATCCTCACCAAATGGTATTTCCAAAACTCTAGTCACGCTTGAAATCAGTCCTTTCAAAGGACCTTCATCAATGATTGCCCCAAAGGCAGTACCGGTTTCTTCACCGTTATACTGGCCAGTCCAAGAAACAACATGGAAGTTATGCCCGTCTCTAGGGTCGTTAGCATTCAGGCCTGCTGTTACGGTCAATAATAAGCCCTCTTGACCCGCCAGTCTGATTTCATCACCAGTTATCATCGGTATCGGCATGAGGCCGGTTTCCCTGCTAACTGTTAGATTGCCAAGCGCTTCTTCTACTTCAGGGGCTTCTGCCTCCTGTTGAATCGGGCTTCGCTCAGGATACTCTTCACCACTAGATGAGTCAGCACCTGTCTCTTCCCAAACAAAACGTACCGTACGGTTATCCCAATCAGAATATATCACTTGGTAATCCCATGTTTGATTGTGAGTAGCGCCGATTCCAGCCCCGTCAAAGAAATTACCACCATTTACTCCTGTAAGATTAAACCAAGATTCCTCATGAATTACATTCACGGGAAACTTAGTGCCAGTGGCGTTTGCTTGGGTTCCAGTTAACTCGATACCTCTTACAAAACCAAATGTTCCTTGTACATCTCCTGTAATATCACCGTCGATGTGAATATCATCGGTGATGGTAATACCTTGTTCTATCAAACTATGAAAGTCATATATTGTACCATTGATGATGACTGAAGATTCATTATCACTTTCTGCAAAACCAAATGTACCGGAACCGACTAATTCTTCAACTTGATAAGTTCTAACTCCGTCAACCCATTGTTCTCCTGAGCTAAATGTTTCTATATCTATATCTAATCTCGTGCCGTCATCGATAACCACCATTTGAGCAATTGCTTCAAATCTTTGATCATACAGCTTACGAACACCATTTTCATCCCATGTTTCAAGATAAAATACCCCAATATCACCAATAATGTTAGTTGAAGAGTCTTCACCCTCATCAGATGATATATTCAATTCCCCATTGGCGTCAATTTTTAATCGCTCGGAAACGATTTCATTAATCAAAGAACGATTTAATTCTGCATTTACAACATCGACAAGAATCGTAGTAGTCACATTATCTTCGTTGGTAATGGAAAGCAGCTGCCCGCTGCCAATCGCTTCAAAGATTTGTGCGTTCAAAATGCCGCGCTCAATTGTTTCATTTTTCCAAATTGAATTGAGCGATAATGAAAGATTAGTACTATCATTACCGGTTGATTCTAAAAATGAGATATTACCTTCTCCAAGTTCCCAAGAATTTACGAAATCACCCGTTCTTTCTTGCCAACCTTGCCCAGCAAAGTCTAGATAAAATCCCTGCTCTCCTTTTTCATTGGTATAATATTGGTCAAGCATCCAGGTTGTCTCCAACATTATTTCATGGTCGGCCATTGGTTGATTCCAAGTCCCAACCTCAAACTGTCTGGTTGTAACCAATGGTTCGACAAGTTCTTGACCATCATAGTTGGTAATTGATACAGATATAGAGACTAAGTCTGCCCATTCAAGAGTGGTGTTTAATTGCAAATCTAAAATTCTGACACCATCAATTAAGTCCCATGATTGAAATGTCTCGACCTCGAGTGACACTCCTTGTCTTTCATGGTTTACTATTACATCAACTTGATATGATTTATCGTCGGCAAAAGTAATGCGATAAGAATTAACATTCTCGCCAAACTGATCTGGTAACCATCTAGTGTTAATTTCCGGCTGACTTGGCGAATTGTCAGCAGTCACGATAGGCATTATCATACATGATAGCAACATGAAAAAAACTGCCCACATGCCCCTGCTCTTTTTTGCCATGTGATAATTTAAAGCCTGCTCCCTTTCAATACTTGTGGGTCAATGTTCTTACAACGTTGAAAAATGAACCTTTTTTGAAAACCTAATTCATACCCTGAATAAGGTGATTTACTACTCATTCAGTGCGCATGGTTGATGAAG
>JAKMFF010000200.1 GCA_022425585.1 Candidatus Poseidoniaceae archaeon | reverse complement strand
CAACAAGTGTATGAAGAAGGCCGGGTTATACTTCAACAAACAAACTGGCCGTTGGACACGTCACAAAGATGTACGTTGAGGCGATGGCATGACAAAGAGTGTTGGAGAGACGCTCAAACTTGTGAGATTTATGCAAGGGGCAAAATTACTTGGCCAAACCAGATTAGTTATCGGTGAAACTCTAGTTGAACATGCAGAGTCAGCAGGAGTTAATTTGCCAACAAACTGCACTTCTGGAACCTGTGGAACTTGTATGGTGACATTGGTAAGGGGTAAGATTCCAGTCCCTGAAATACTCCCACCCGGGCTTGATGATTACCTAATAGAGCAAGAGGCTCGCTTAGGTTGTATTGGCTGCCCGACTACCGATTGTGATATTGATATTCGACCACCATTGTGATGATTGCTATGTTTGAAAATTGGGGTACGACTGAATGGTTTATTCTGGTTGTTGACATCGTTGCGGTGATTATTGTTGTACGATTTCTAAGAAATAAAATTAGGAGAAAACTCAATGAGGTCGAGTTACGGCAAAGTTTCCAAACGCGTAAAAGACGAGAATTAAATAAAGATAAAAATGACTAATCGGCTAATCGATAAATTGATTCAGCTATTGTTTGGACATGTTCAAGAACCTGTGACTGCTTAATGGATTTATGAGGGGTGGTAGTGAACTAACTACTGGACCAATCCCTGTGGGCCAGTTTGTTAATTTGATTAGGTCGACCATTCGTAATGATAATTTATTTCAAAATCAGGTCATTAAAGGGGAAATAACACAATGGAAATCCTACCCTAGCGGTCATACGTACTTTACACTGCGAGATTCTGATGGGCAAATTAGTGCAGTTATCTGGCAAGGTCGTTGTACTATTGATTCAAGTATTGGCGAGGGAAGTGTCGTTGTTGTTATCGCTAATTTAGACCTCTATGCCAAGGCTGGAAGAATACAATTAACCGTTAACCGAATCGAGCCGATTAACAAGCTTGGAGTTCTTGAAGAACAGCGCAAGCAGTTGATTGAATTGCTGCGGTCGGAAGGAATGTTAGATCGCCCTAGAATGGCTCTACCAGCAATTCCAAAACACATAGCAATAATCACTGGTGTTGGCTCAGCAGCACTGGCTGATATGAATAGATTAGCCGAAAACCGATGGCCTGGAATTCGAAGAACGGTCATCGGAGTTACTGTTCAAGGGAATTCTGCTCCTAATGAAATTGTCAGAGGGATTCTTGCCGCAGGTAAGTTGGCCGAAATTGAGGTCGCGAAACGGCTTAATCAACCACCTGTTGATGTGATAATAGTTGGAAGGGGTGGTGGGTCTCCTGAAGATTTGTGGGCGTTTAATCTTGAGCCGGTTGCCAGAGCGATAATTGCTTCAGCAGTACCCGTTATCTCTGCTGTTGGACACGAGTCAGACATGTTAGTAGCTGATTTAGTAGCTGACTTGAGGGCATCAACTCCTTCTAATGCAATAGAGCGTTTAGTTCCTGAATTTGATCAACATCAAATGATGATGCTCAACTTTGAACTCCGCATCACTGATGCAACAACAAGATTATTTGTCGATTGGCGCAATAACCTACTTCTATTGCAATCCAGATTGCTCAATGCGCCACTTCAAGGGGTATACAATGCCAACCAACAGATTACTGAACTATCAAACAGGTTAACAACTGCGGTGATGAATAAGTTTGGTCAATCAAAGCAGAAATTAGCATCTTTAGGCAATATCATGGTGCTAGCAGCACAACAAAGTATTGCTGCAGAGAAAACCAAACTTGCTGTTTTTGCATCCTCACTTAATTCGGCTCATCCAAACAATGTGTTACAGCGAGGATATAGTATGATTTCAAATGAACAAGGCCAAATTATCTCGAGAACTGATGACTTGAATAAAGGTCAAAATATAATTCTTGCATTAGCGGATGGAACTGCTAAGGCTACAGTTGAAGAAATAACCAAAGAGAGTGGAAAAGATGAGTGAAGAAATGAGTTATAGTATTGCAATTAAGCGTTTAGAAGAAATTGTTGCAGATTTAGAGCGCGGTGGAATAGCATTGGATGAGACCTTGAAATTATATGAGGAAGGAGCTAAACTGTTAGAATTCTGTCAACAAGAATTAGCCAGTGCAGAAGGGCGTCTAAACGAGATGCGGCTCTCTGAGATAGAAGAGAAATTGTCTGAATAGACCAATAATTCTATACCTAGCCATACTGGCTTTCTAGGCGGCTAATCGATGGCGCCTAAGTAAGGTAAAAGCAGGTAATGTCCAAAGAATTACCGAGGCAAACCAAGCAATAACCGAACCGAGCACAACGCCAAATTCAGGTAATGACCATATCGCAATGATTGCGTATACTGAAACGCTAGCTCCTCCAAGCATCATTGGTGCTGCAGCACCCTGGGGCACTTGCGGGCCTTGAGAAACCCACAGTGCGACCATACTAGTTAGAAAAATAGCCGGAAATGCGCTGGCTAGCCCAGCAATAAATGGCAAACCACTATCGGCTAATACAAGACAAGCACCAATGGCTAGTCCAGCGGCGATACCTCGCATTGAAAGAATCATTAACGGAACTTTATTACTGCCTCCAGGTGCCTCTCTATTCTTTATATTGAACAAGAAAGCCAGTATTGCTAAGGCTACTAAACCAGTTATGGCAAACTGTAATTCACTAACTAGGCCATCTGTTGCATTTCTGGCAATCATTAAACCACACCAAGCAAGAATTGCCCAAGTTGATAGTGAGGCAATTATTGTAAGTGGCAATTTGAGTTTTTCTTGCTTGATTTGATTTGGCAGCAATATCCATACTCCAAGAAACAGACCATTAATCAACATACCAAGCGGCACTACAGACATACTAGACCTTAGTGACTCGCCTCCATCAATAGCATAAACTCCCGCCGCAGCCGGAATTATCGTTGATGGTACTGTACCTAACACTCCGCCAATAAAGCCGCCAAATTTCTCGATTGAAACGGTGACTAAAATTGCTACAAAGCCAGCAAAAAAAGCGTATAGAATGATTGTCGAGTTAACCATCCAATCAGTCCTTTGAGGCTAATACTCTGTCTCAAAGAGATTCTGCCAGAGTAACAATGACATCATAATCTGGCTCAACACCAGGATTTTCAGCAACCCAGCGGTGTTGGACTAAGCCCTCTTTGTCAACTACAATGACGACCCTATTAGCCGAAACATAGCCTTCCAGTCCACCAAGGCCAACAAACTTGGCATCATAAGCCTCAACCACAGTGCGGTCTAAATCAGATAATAATTCGAACTCTAGGTTGTACTTTCTAGCAAATTCTGCATTAGCCCACGGTGAGTCAACACTGATACCAATAACGGTAGCAGATGAACCGTTAAGTTTAGCAAGGTTATCTTGAAAAGCACACATTTCCTTATCACAAACACCAGTAAAAGCGCCTGGATAAAATGCGATGACTACGGTTTTGCCTCGGTAATCTGCTAACGAGACTGCTTCTTTTGATGTGTTTTTTAAAGTAAATTCTGGTGCTGCTTCTCCTATCATGGTAAGACCTCTTTCTGTCGACCTCATGAAAGAAGTATTTTAACAAATGCACTGATTTTCAATAAGGGTCTAAGTGTACTATTTGCTCGATATCAATACGCTTGTAGCCTCGCTCACGAGCATTCGTAGCGGCTTTAATTAGCATTGAGCGCATCCAGCCAAGTGACATTAAAGTCTTCATTCGGTTGATTGATTCGATGAATTGAACCGGGTTGCCGCCAAGTTGTGCGTGACTTCTGATGTCTGATTCTAATTTTTCAACTACCATGTAATAGGTGTCGATTAATTCTTCAATTGCATCATCCGTGACTGGCATTTTAGCGTGTGTCCTAGCCAAAGAAAGCAATGAAGAACGGGTTAATACGCCGCCTCCTTGGCCAACTATCAAGGTTTCAGATTCTTCGATTGTGTCAATCTCTTCTTCCTCATCATCAGAATTGAGGCCCATTCCAGACACAGCAATTTCCAGATGTCTCGGCTTAATTGTGGCAACTCGGTCTTTTTCTGCTGCTGCCTCTGCGTGTTTCAAAATCTTAGCCAAATGAGTCTCAACATGTTCAATCCCTGCTTGGACTGCGGCAGAGCCAACAGAATCAATACTACTGATTCTATCAATCATTAACTCTCTAGTTCGATTGTAATTTAATCGTGTGCGGTTGGGGTCGTCCAATGTTTTTCTTTCTGGATCTTGGGCTAGAGTTTCTGATTCCATTGTTGGTACTAACCGGTCTAATTCCTCACACAATAAAGCAACTAGTTGTTCTTTTACCGCACCGGATAAACGCATTTGCGTGAAATTAGCAGCAACTGCTCCGATGTGACCAGAGGAATATGGTTTAGCCGGCATATGAGGGCCTTACATTGGATGCTTTTCATTATTAGCAATTAGTTAGCCATTCAGTATTACCAGTTAATGTTAGGCGCTCTAATCCGTTTTCTGTCTTTAACCAAGTATCTTCAATACCAATGCTGCCTTCTGTAAAGACCAGTTTTGGCTCAATGGCCATGACCCCATTATTCGGTAATGGTCGATCAAAGCCTTGGGCGACAACAGGAGATTCATCTAATTGTAAACCAACTGAATGGCCTAAGAACTTGCTTTGGTCTGGACTCATGCCCATCAAATGTTCGCTATGACCCATATTGATGGCTAATTGTGAGCCGACTTCCCATGCTTTTGAACAATCATCTCCACGGCCAAGTGAATTCACAACCTTGTCACTGACTTCAACCATATCGTCTAGTCTCTGCAACCAAATATCATCTAATTTTCCAACGCTAAACATTCTAGTAGCATCAACAACATAGCCTCTGTGAGCATGAACAAGGTCAACCAAGATGGGTTGGTGTTCTCGTACCTTATTGAATCCTGAACCCATTCCGGCTAACGGATGAGGGCCAGTGCCGCCTATTGCTGAATCAAAAAACGACGGAATTCCTCCTGCTCTGCCTGAAACTATTACGGCTCTGTCACATTGTAATGGAAAGCGGCGCATTTGGATATTACCGCCAAATCCGCTTTCTCTACTAATTGCTTCAGCAGCGGCAACCAGTTCCAATTCGTTTTTGCCTGCGGCAATTTCATTGCTAACTGAGTCGAACATTGCTTGTTGCACTAAAGCCCCCTCTCGCATCATAGCTAACTCCCAAGAAGATTTTACTTCTCTTTGAGAGTGAATTAATTGAGTACAGTCAGCAGGTGTTCCCAAAGGTGCCAATACTGACTGGAACTTCGCGTGGAAATCGGCTGGAATTTCACCTTTTTGTAATGCTGGACTGGCTTCTGCTCCCATGTTGGAAAGTGTGTCAG
>JAKMFF010000183.1 GCA_022425585.1 Candidatus Poseidoniaceae archaeon | reverse complement strand
CAATTAAGTGCGTCAATGCAATTTTCCAGTGGCTTTCATCGCAAGAAGAATTCTTTAGAATTGAAATAACCGTGCACCCCCACAACCAAGCTGGCTTGGCTACTGCAGCCTCCATCTGTCATGCATGGGATGGTGAGTCTGTTGAGGAATTCATTGGTATAGAGATTAGTGGAAGAACGGTTCCACACCGAATCCACATAGTCGATATCAATAGAGGTGGAGATAGTTGACAAGGACTTGGTTGACTGTTGACTGCGATGATTTTAGACATATTCCAAAATATCAAGGTCATCCAACACGATCTAAAAAGCAGATTGTTTCCAATCAATTAAGCGAACAATTTGCGGCAGGAATTATTGGCTTTGAAAAATGGTTTGACTCACATAACTCTCCAGTTACCTTGTTTGTAATTGCTGACTCATTACAAGACGAGGAATTTAGGCAGTGGTTGGTTAATTTAATTTCATCCCACCCAAGGCGAATCACCATTGGATGTCACGGCTTAACCCATCGGTCATGGTCGGCATGGCCAGAAGACGTAGACGGGTTTCAAACCGCAATAACCAAGGCCTGTGAGGAAATCAAAAATGTAGTTGGTGAATCATTTCGTCCGTGGTTTAGGGCTCCAGCAGGATATATGGCTCCATGGATGGCGGGCGTGTTGAAGCAATCAGGGATAATACTTGATAGTTCAATCAATGATACTATCTTAACCAAATCAAAATCAGGAAAAGGTAATTCCTGGGCTAAAGTAAGACATTCAGTCGCTCAGGCAAGTTTAGTTGAGCGAGAGTGGGCAACTAAATGGGGTCTGCCAATAAATGGCCCAGCGTTATCGATATTTCCGCTGTCATTGCTTGCCAAGCAAGCGTGGAAAAAACTCCCCCCTGTCTTAACAACTGATGATTTAATTTCGTCAGTAGAGGACTCCAATGTTCCAATAAAGACGGTATATTGGCATCTATTAGACCATAGTAAATCATCAGGAAAATGGCAACCGCCCATTCCTCAATCTATACTGAATCACTAAAAACCGCCAATTCAAGCAACCTATATGTTCAGTGAATTCAATTGGAACAAACCCCAAACATGGCATCAAACCCTTTCTGCCAAAGAGTCAACAATTTTAGAAAGAGCAATTTCGATTTCCTTTTTCGCTGGACTGACTGCTCTGTGTGCACAAATTGCCTTTACAGTGCCTTGGACTCCAGTGCCTTACACCTTCCAAACCTTTGCCGTCTTAGCAACAGGAGTATATTTGCGAAGAAATGATGCTTTTCTTTCTGGTTGTCTATATCTGTTGGTCGGTGCAATCGGGGCTCCAGTATTTGCTGAAGGTGGCGATATGCTATTTGATAGCGGTAAATTGATTGCTAGCGGCGGTTATCTAATCTCCTTCCCAATTGCTTCAGCGCTAGTTGCAGAAGGATTAGACCGTTCCAGAACAGCTGGAGTTGCAGATCTAAAAGCCCAGATAGTCTGCTGGACATTGGCAATGTTGCCAGTCTATCTCATTGGTACTGTTTGGCTAGCTGAATCTTACGGTGTTGACATGGCTCAAGCATTTGAATGGGGGGTTGAACCATTCTTGATTTGGGACTTTGCCAAAATAGTAGTAATGGCTTTGGTGACTACTAAGTTGTGGTCTTATTCTCAACCCGAGTAATATTAACTAAAAATTTGATACTATAGTGATATCATATAGATACTATTATACTGGTGCTTATCATAGGGCAAAATGGTGCAACAATGGAAACCCAAAGCGCAGCAATGAGTGAAATACAATTTAGAGATATAGAAATTAAATCCTTGAGTGGTTGGCTAGGGCTATTTGTTCACTTGATAGTAGTCCCAGTAGTTGGCTTACTATGTTTCGTATTGTATGCAGGAGGGCCAATCGGCATCGCGCTTGGTGGGCTTCTCCAACTAATTATTTCGATTCTATGGTTTGTTATGTGGAATTCTTATGTGGTAATCAATCCCAACGAAGCCGCAGTATGCCAATTCTTTGGCAAATATGTTGGTTCAGTAAAAACCGAAGGGTTCCGTTGGTTTGTCAATCCACTATACGAGAAAACCAAGGTTATCTTCAGAATTAGAAATTTCGAATCGGCAAAGTTGAAAGTTAACGATGTTAATGCTAACCCAATTGATATTGCTGCGGTAGTTGTTTGGCGAGTATTTGATGCAGCAGAGGCTCTTTTCGAAGTGGATGATTACGAAAATTATGTGCAAATTCAAAGTGAAGCCGCTCTAAGAGCAATGGCTACTAAGTATCCATACGATATTATTGAAGAGAAGGATCTTGGCGGAGTCGCTCTTTCAAGCCACCAAGAAGTGGTGGCTACAGAACTTAGAGAATCGGTCCAAGCAAGACTTAGCAGAGCAGGAATCGAGGTTTTAGAAGCTCGAATCAGCCACTTAGCCTACGCTCCTGAAGTTGCTCAAGCAATGCTGCGAAGACAACAAGCAAGTGCTGTGGTTGCAGCTAGAAGAGAGATTGTCGACGGTGCAGTTGGCATGGTTGAACTAGCATTAGACCAGCTAAGTGTAAAAGGCATAATTGAACTTGATGAAGATAAAAAAGCCACCATGGTTAGTAACTTGTTAGTGGTTCTATGCTCAGAAACTGACACTACACCAGTAGTTAACACAGGATCATTATACCAGTGAAGTGATTTAATTGAATGCCGCAGTATTTTGGTCAATTTTTGGTAATCTAATCGGCCTAGTGTTTTGTGGCGGCTATGCCGTATACACATTTCTTCGGCAAGGAACCCATGTTAGGGGAATTGGGTGGAAAAGCAAGAAAGAGTACCCGAAATCATATTATTTCACCCTTGGAGTGACGTTTTTAGTTGCTTTATTCTCACTAGGAGCGATTGTTGTAAGATTGTACACTTATTACTATGTCTGAGGTAGTTTAGTTTGGTAAGCAATTCAAAAGACCAATCAAGCATCGAGGACAAGCATAATTCGAGAATGGTAAAAATGACGAAAAAGAAACTTCTTCTCAGGATAGATCCTGCCCTGCATGATACTCTACGTAAGTGGGCAGATGATGAGTTTCGCTCAATTAATGCTCAAATAGAGTTTTTATTGCAGAAAGCAGTGGCCGAAAACAGACGTGATTCCAATGATGCCTGAACAACAACCCACGGATTTTTGGCAAGACAAAGCCGAAGAGGAAGCAAAACTCACAGGAACTGTGACTGAGGAAAACTTCACCATCCCCCTAGGCGCAACTCATCACGCAATATATCCTCAAACCAATGCAGTACTTGCTTTAGTCCTAGCAATTATGTCGTTCGCTTGCGGCGGACTGATTTTTTCAATCCCGGCATTAATTATCGCTCTTGGAGCCAAGAAAGTTACCGATTTAAATCCTTATCACCCTGACTCAGGGACAGCTCAAGCAGCATATATCGCATCAATAGTCAACATCGTGTTGAGTATTGTGGTGATAATAGGCTACATCGTAGTGATGCTGATCTATGTAACTCAATAATCAAGAACGTCTTGAGAGTACGAGCACTGCACCAGCCATGGCAATGATTGAGGTAGCCAGCAAGAATCCAGGTGTGGACTCAGTACTCTTGTCGCTATCATCAGCCTTGATATCATTAGCGTCAATACCTGTTCCAACAATGACTTCACCTTTCATGTTCATCATCAAATGTGGTTCACAAGCATAGTAGAAAGTAGTGTTTTCAGTAAATGTGTAAGAGAAGAATACTGTTCCTTTGGCTTCCCCTGAGTAGATGCCGCCCGCGAGAATCTCAGTACTGCTGATGTCTTCTATCTCGGCCACATTATGCGGCATGTCGGCTTCAGTCCATTCCCAGCAAACTGTTTGTCCAACATCAATAGAGACTGATGGGCGGTCGTATGCAGTGTCTACCACGCCTACTGTGACGTCACATGCGACAGTAACTGGCTCTTCGACTACATCAGCAGGTGGCATTAGCACCTTGTCAATGACGTGAATAATTCCATTGCTGGCTTCAACATCGGCACTTGTAACAGTAGCATCCCCAACTATGACTGAATCGTTGGTAACGGTAAAAGATAATGTGTCACCATTTGCGGCCTCTGCTGTCATTCCGTCAGTTACGTTTGCTGCATCAACAGCAGCGCCAGAAATTACGTGGTAAAGTAAAATGTCCGAGAGAGTATTGTTTTCCTCTTCAGTGTCAAAGTCATCTAGGTTAATTCCAGCATCGGTGAATGCTTGGTCGGTTGGAGCAAAGACGGTGAATGGACCATCTCCAGCAAGTGTGTCTGCCAATCAGACATGGCTGAGTGCAGCTACAAGACTGTCATGAGACCCAGTGCTTGACGCTACGTCGACAATTGTTTGATCGGTTTCATGGTCGTCTGCTTGCACAAATTGGGTTGCTTGCAAGACGAAGATTAGGGCAATAAGTAAGGTTACTTTTCTGTTCATGACTGTGGAGCCAAAATTGAGGGTTATAAACCACTGTATGTTCACAAGGGGTCTTCTTGGTAGAGGTAATATCTCAACCTATCTGCTAAACCATGAAGCGATTCTAGAACTCTAGTTTCGGGTTTTAGATTCTTCTGTAAAACGACTCTTGTGTCTTGATCAACCAGCATATCAAACCCCTCAAGTAACCTTGCAAGTTTTCGTTGTAGTCTACCCCCAGTTCGGTCCCAGTCCATCAGTAAACATACCGATGAACCGCCTACTGAGTTATTTCTTGTGCCGTATGTTTCGTAAAGATGGGCCACCACTCTCTCAAGATTCCACCCCCTGTTCAGTACCTCAATTGGGCCAACAAATTCTAATGATTCAAGCGCTCTTTTGTCTCTTGGTCCTTCGACGATAATTGGCCAATTATGTAGCCGATTACGTCGCCGTGCCTCGCCTAGTGTTTTTCCTGCGTTAGTAAATCGAAGTTCATAGTTGCCTAGGCCAGTACCATCATTGCGATTAGAACTTGCCATACTATCACATCAAGTTCCGTTCAATAATAGTCTTAATTAATTGTATATTTGTGGTAGAAAGTTTTACTTTTTTACTCTTTGATTTCAGCCCAGCGGTGATTTCCACTGCTTCTTTGGAAAGATTAAATGATTGTGAAATCACATGAATTAGCGCTTTATTTGCTTTACCGCCCTCGGCAATTGCCTTGACGGCTATTTTTAGCTCGCCATTCCATTGATTATACCCGATTATGCCTTCTTCTTTCGCAGCAGGTTGAACTTTGACATTCAAAATTGCCTGACCATCGAGAGTCATTTGGAAACACTTTGAAACATCCAAAAAACCCACAAATCTACTCAGAATAATCAAGTCGATAAAGTGTCGTAATTTTTACTGTCGGAGGTGATTTCCAAAGGAAAAACTAAGATTCATATACTATGCTGGTAAATGGTACACTGCTAAGCACCAACGGATGTTGTGAAACAAGCAGCCAACAACAATATTCGACAAATCCTTAAGGGCTACTACTCGGGCGGTTAAACTGGGTGATGTCAATGGTGGCAGAGGATACCGTTTTTTCAGTACTTTATGAAAAATTTCTGTTTTGGGGTATCATCGTTGGTATTTTCACCTTCGCATGGCTTCTCTATGCAATGATTAGGTACCGTGCAAGCATTGTTCCAGATACAACTGAAATCGACCACATAGTGGTAGGCTCGTTTCCAGTAGATCGGCACAACACCAAAATCGAAGTTTTATTCTACGTAGTTCCAACAATAATCGTTGTTTGGCTAGTCGTTCTTGCCTTGGCTTCTAACACAGCTGTTTGGGTTATACCTGACGAAGAAGAAGCCTTTGATATGGAAATAATCGGCCAACAATGGTTTTGGGAATTTAATTACAAAGAGGAATTAACTTGGCAAGACGATGTTCGAGTGTCTGGTATAGATGTAAATTGGGGAGATAACCTAACCATACAACACTCAGGCAATCCCAATGCAGTCAATATGACGGTAGTGGTTGATGGCGCAGCCACAAATTACGAACTATTCACTGCCGGCGGCTCGACGCAAATTGACACAGCATTCAATCGCTTTGTTGCAGCTTCAGTTATGGTGCTGGATGCTGATGGCAATGAATTGCACTCTTGGGGACACATTCCTATCAACCATAAATTATCCACTGCAGCAGGAGATCATTTGATTGTTCCCTGTGATGAAAAAGTAGTGTTGAATCTGTTTTCATATACCTCTGACTACAGTGATTTAAACAGCACTTACTGGGGTGTTCAACACTCATTTTGGCTCCCTGAATGGGGTGTTAAAGAAGACCTCGTACCCGGTCTTGAAGGTGGTACAATGATGTGGTTTTGGCCAGATGATCCAGGCACATTCAACATTCGCTGCGCTGAATACTGTGGACTTGACCATTCAAAGATGATTGGCAATGTCGATGTTGTCGCTCCGGTTCAAAATGGACTAGATTTCTGTGACACGGATACCGGCGTCCAGAAAGTAGGGGGCTCTAATTAATGCGTACCAAAACCATTGCTCTTCTATCCCTAGTACTAATTTCTCTAGTAATGGAGCCGCAA
>JAKMFF010000175.1 GCA_022425585.1 Candidatus Poseidoniaceae archaeon | reverse complement strand
GAGTAAGAATTACTGCGATTGATTTAGTAGACATCAAAGAGAATATCTATGTCAGGTCCATTGCTACACGAAAATCCTCAGGCAGTGTTCCGCTAATTGTCTCAGATATGATTGATTTCTTGGTTTTGGCAGGATGGGACAGGGTGATTATTGAAACGGTTGGTTCTGGACAAGCTGAGGTGCGCTGTGCTGCTATAGCAGACCGTATTGTGGTAGTTGAAGGGCCAGCAAGAGGTGATGGAGTACAAGCAGAAAAAGCCGGATTACTAGAATTGGCAGATGCAGTAATTGTCAACAAATCAGACTTAGATGGTGCAGAGAAACATGCTGAAGAATTAATTGAATCATTTCATCTTGGTCTTGGTGAGGCACCTCCAGTGTTACTAACTTCGGCCATTAACGGTGACGGTATTGCTGCAGCAGCTAGTACCCTACTTGGCATAAAAGATTCAGGACGTTCCAACAGAGCACGCTGGCGTGAGAGGCTACTTGCCCAACATGAACGGAGAATCTTAGAATCTGATAAACTGGAAGAAACACTTGTTTTGTTGGCGACAGGTTCAATTTCTATAATTGAAGCCCTCGATATATTAGGGGGTACAAAAAAATGAGTGAACAAGTAGAATTAACTAATCCAGTTGATTTGTCGGTTGGTGGTATGAGTGGTCATATATTCCGTCGTATCTTTCATATTTCGATGTTCATAATTCCGTATATTTACTTTGAATTTGGTAATGAAGTAGCTGAAAGAATTGGCTATACTTTGCCAGAGGTTGTATCACTAGTCATCATAGTGGCCATTTTTGGCGAAGCGCTCAGATTAAAATTTGGTCTTACTGTATTTGGTCAGCGAGAATATGAAGCAAACCAAGTTTCTGCATTAGCATGGGGTGGATTTGCTGTTGGAATGGTATTATTATTGACTCCAACAAAGGAATATGCGTATCCGTTGATTTTTTCATTGTCGTTTGGAGATCCGTTCATGGGTGAGTTGCGCCGTAAAGGGTTTCAGACTAAGGAAGTGGTTATTTTCTCAACAATTTTCCTTATTGCTTTGTGGTTAACTTGTTGGTATCTATTTGCTACTCCATGGTGGTTAGCATTCATCTTTGCACCGCTGTGTGTATATTCGGAAATGCCAAGACTGCGTTACATTGATGACAATGCTACAATGCTGCTTATTCCACTTGCCGGAATTTTAATCCTTGAACCATTCCTTGGATTACTATGATATCTTTCAATATGTTAAAATGTGGATTAGTGTAGGGATGCATGAGCAGCATGGATGAAGGAGATAACAAATATTCCGACCCGCCACAAGGCGCCTATTACTTTGTATACATTCTATCGATGATTCTGCTCGGTGTTGCAATGTTCGCTTACCCTCTTTGGTAAATTACCAAATAAAAAGCGACTCTTCATATAAGTAATCGCTAATCAAAATTTATGTGCGGAATCTCAGGGATGTTTTCATCTCCCGATAATTCTGTAGTTAGTCAAATGGTCAAAATTCTCAAACATCGTGGACCAGACGGATCTGGTATTTGGTCGGATGAAACCATAAGTTTGGGGCATAATCGCCTGTCGATTGTTGATATTAACGGCAGTCAACAACCTATAATCGGCAACTCAAATACCACACTCATTGCTAACGGTGAGATCTACAACCATCTAGATTTACGTAGTAAACTAAACTATAATTGGAAAACCTCAGGAGACTCTGAAGTTATTCTAGCGCTTCATGAAAAGTATGCGAAAAATGTAGCTAAGGTTGGTGATATTAATCACACAGATTGGGTTAAACAACTGAATGGCATGTTCAGTTTTGCTTTGTGGGATAGTGAACATCGAGAACTAATATTGGCGAGAGATTCGCTTGGTATCAAACCATTAGTTCGTACAATCATTGATGGCAGCCTATTATTTGCCAGCGAGATAAAGGCATTTCATGCACATGAATCCTATCAACCAGTACTTGATGAAACTGCTTTGGCATTAAGATTAGCATGGGAATATTGCTTGGATTCCTCAACTTTGATTGAAAATGTGCATCAGGTACGACCAGGTACCGTAGAGGTCTGGCGAGAAAACAATATTGGCCAACCCTATTTACACTCAGTAACTAGTTATGAGCGCCAGCAACTAAATCCAGTAGCTACTTGGAATCCTGATTTAGAAGCAAAAAGTTTGCTTGAATCCTTTACTTACAGCGTTCAAGAGCGACTTATGGCGGATGTCCCGGTCGGAATCGTGCTCTCTGGCGGTCTTGACTCCTCATTAGTTGCCGCAGTTGCTAGTGATGCTGCGATGCGTGAAGCAAAACCAGTACCTGCTTGTTGGACTGTCGCTGAAAGTGAAGATAATCCAGATTGGCTTGCTGCAGAAGAAGTAGCAAGTTCGCTTGATTTAGCACATCATACCAAAATTATGCCAAATGGAGGGTTTGTCAAAGACATTCCAAAGCTAGCCTACTATGGGGAAGATTTGGATGTTTCTGTGCTATTCTTCCAACCACTTTTCAAAGAAATGCAAAAGCATGTCAAAGTTGGACTTTGTGGTCAAGGTGCCGATGAATTGCATGCTGGTTATCCAAGATATAAGTCGTTAACCAAACATACCGAAGTAGTAAACTCTAGACTTAAGCAAATTGATGAATCAGTAACAAAGCCAATAATTAATCGTAATCTTGATACTAACAGTTGCTGGTACTCGAGTAGTCTATTGCCTGAAGATTATACTAATAACTTGGAAGAATTCCTTAACTTTGAACTTGAGCGTGGTCAGTTGAGTAATTTCCAGTTAAGGTTAGTAGACCGTCATTCAATGGCTAATTCTTTAGAAGTTAGAGTGCCATTCCTTGGTCAACAACATCGACAACATTCTTACCGCTTGCCAACTGAATGGCGTCTGCCTGACGGTGGTTTAGAAAAAGCCGCGTTAAGATCAGCAGCAAGGTTAACCAAATTACCCAGGTCTATTACTGACCGGCCAAAACTTCCAGCAGGAACTGCAACATCACCAAATCAACTTCGCCAATTCCTAAACGATTTTTCTCATCTGGCAGATGCAGTAGCGGAAAAATATACCAAATTTAGTAAACTATTGAATAACCAACCTGACATGGCAATCGGTCTAGGATTGTTTGAGGCTCTACACATTACTCAACCACTACATACCCGAACAAAATTTTCTATAGAATCATTGATTGATGAGGTGATAGCATGAATTTACACGACCTAACAACATTAATTGAAGACAAAAGACCAGACATAACTGCATGGATGGAAAAAAAACGCCAAGAAGTATCCATTCCAATTTATGGCAGTGTTGATATTCGTGATGCGGGCTGGAAAATCGCTGTAGTCGATGCTAATCACTTTCCTGCCGGTTTCAATAATGTCGCTAAAGAAGATGAAGAACATCTTGCAGCATTACTTAGAAATAATATTTTACGACGTGATAAGAACTGTAAGTGGGTTCACCTTTATCCCGAATCGCATACTAGAAATTCAGCGTATGCAGAGAACCTACGGACTCTACAGAGGTTGCTAAAAATGGTTAATTTCCGGGTGACTGTTGGTTCACCGGAACTCGAAGGACATGGTTCCATTGCCGGTCTGTCAGGCCCCTTGAATCTAGATAATGTGGAGCTGAAAGATTTTGATGGTCAACAAGGAATTGCTATTGATGGTAAGCGACCAGATTTGATACTTCTCAACAATGACTTGACTGAGGGATTATTGCCTGGCCTTGCCTCCAGTAGAGTATCCCCTCCTACTGAAATGGGTTGGCATTTAAGAAAAAAGTCAGATCATTATCAAGCATTACAGGATTACGTCGATGAAATATCAGCAATGTTGGGCATAGAGTCATGGTACTTGATGACTGATTGGTTTGTTTCCAAGGATAAATGCTTGGATAAGGAAGCATGCAGAATTGAACTTGCCGGAGAAGTAGACCATTTCCTATCAAAGATTGGAGCAAGATACCAAGCAATGGGAATTGATAGAGAACCAGTAGTATTCATCAAGAACAATAGTGGTACCTACGGTCTTGGAATTTTATCAGTCAAGAGTGGTAGTGAATTACTAGAACTTTCAAATCGCAAAATGAAGAAATTAATGTACTCAAAAGGCGGTGTTGATGTAGAAGATTTCCTGATCCAAGAAGGAGTCCCGACTTGTCTTACTACAGAATCTGATGGTCCAGTTGAACCGGTTGTTTACTTGGTTGATGGGCAGGCAGCCTCTTGGTTTTATCGAATTAATGAGAAGAAATCAGATATCGAAAACCTCAATTCTCCAAGTGCAGTTTTCCAAAGCCATTCTGAAGTCGGTCACATTTATGGTAAACATGCTCATGGTTGGCATGCCTTAGTGGCCGAACTTTCGATGCTTGCTATGGGCAAAGAGTTTTCAGCCTATCAAAATTAATGTCTGCCAAATAGATAATGCTATGGATACCTTGGGATGTTTATGGGCAGAGCATGGCTATATTCATTCACTATCCTTGTTGGCCTATGGATTTCTGCTACTGCATTTGGTGGATTACTTCCTGATAACTTGGCAGAATGGCCAGTAAACATCTGGTGCTGGGGTGTGTTTGCCTATATCTACAAGACGACAGGTCGTAAAGAAAGAATAG
>JAKMFF010000159.1 GCA_022425585.1 Candidatus Poseidoniaceae archaeon | reverse complement strand
GGTCTTGCGTGATCCCAAGTGAAGATGCAATAATTAACAAAACTCCAAAAATTACTAGTCCAACCGAGAGATATTTCTTCACAACATCACCTTAATCTTCGTCCCAGTTTTTCCATGCGTTAGGTTTTGTGTCCGACTGTTTGGGGGCATCCTTATTGATACTGGTCTTGATTGTTTTAGCTTTATCTGGTTGATTTGAGGTAAAACTTCCCCCTTCGTCCCAAGACGCAATTTCCTTGGTGTTGGATACTTTCTTCTCAATGTCAGGCTGGCGAATATCGTTGTAATCAGCAAACGGATCTGCCACCCTACTCTGTGCTTCATCGACATCACCTTTCATTAAGGCAAATACTTGCTCAGTAGTCAGCAATGTACCATTTTGTACATCTTCTCGGCCATCAACAAATTCCTCAGAATCTGTTATTCCTGTATCGGCGAATGGGTTATCAACCTTCTCGATTTGTTGTGTTTGTAATTTTGCGATATTTTCAGGAGTCAAATCAGTAATTGGCATTACTTGTCCATTGGCCCCTACCATCATTACTTTTGGGCCACCAGAATTTTTGTTTGTCAAGTACAGGATAAATGCCAATGGCAAGATTACCAAGCCAATACAGCATGCTGCGCCACCAAAAACTAGGGCGGGTTGCTCTAACATCTTCCACTGTGCTCCAGTAGCATCAACTAGCCAAAGAGTCGAGTTGTCACAATTTGTTTCACACTCTACCTCTAATACATATTCACCTTTTTCAGTGATGTCCCACTCTTTGATGATGGTGAATCTACTGCCGTCGGAGTCCATCGGAGTCCAATCGGTTTTGCAACTGCTTGACTCAATCGCATCGCCTGATACATCTGAACCGCTCATTTTCAGTATGCTGACATTTGAGATATCGTCTGAAATAACAACTGCCGAGTAACAACTTTCTCTCAATTCAATGGTTTCGGCACCGCCGCCTGTTATCGATGCTTCATTGATTTTTTTTGGACTCGACGCTTCATCGATTTGGTCCATGTTTGAGAAAATGGCTATCGCACCAACCAACAAACACACTAACCCAAGTACCGCAACACGCATTGGCCATGGGTTTGGACTGTTCTGCGCCATAGACATCCCTCGACTGAAGTCCTCCATCAATGCTTGTACGACTATGCAAGACCGAGCTCTGCTAATTTTTCCGGCAAATATGTATCTGTTACGAAATCCAAACCATATTTGGCTAATGATTGCTGCTCAGCTTTTTTGTTGAGTTCCAGCATCATGTTTATTTGGTCTTGCCACCATGAATCAGCAAATCTTGGGTCAGATAATTCTGCGTTTAATGCCTCGATGTCTTTCTTTGAAAGGTCATCACTAGGTAAATCATAAGCGACAATATCGTCAGAGGTAACTCCTAGATATGTCGCGCTTGGAGTTGCCAAATATTCAGAAATATGAGCGGTTTTAATTGCACCATAGGCAATAGAAGCAAAGATTCTGAAAGACCATGGATCTCCGTCAAGGAAGACAACTACTGGTAAATCCCATTCTTCACTCATGCGCTTGATAATTCTCCTTGTCGATCTTGCAGGTTGTCCTTTGAGGTGTAATAGACCACATTTGTAATCTTCGTCAAAACCGTTTTCAACTAACCTGTCAAACATACCACCAGTTTCAATTGCCATAAGGAACTTAATATCATGGTCAAGAAATTCAATCTTTTCTAACTCTACATTATATGGAACCCCATATCCAGAATCACCAACATCGTCACGAGCATTTATTCTCATCCATTCTCCACGACGGTTTCTCTCCTGTAAGGTTAGATTGCCAATAATTCTAGCCCCGTCTTCTTCGGGTCTAAGTTTGAAATCTTCTCGGAGACACTTTGTAACTATCTCTAAATCCTCGGCTAAGTTATTTGACTCATTTTGGCTACCAAATTTACCAAGACCCCAACTCTCCGAGATGTAATACATTTCTCTCAAGGTTGATGATTTTCCAGAATCAATCATATCTTCAATGAACTCAATAACGTGGAGAGCTCTAAGTAACTGTTTTGCCGAACCCAAACTGGTTGCATCCCTTATTGATCTCTTTTTGCCATACTTGTAAACTCCGAGTTTTCTATCAAAGCCAATATTATTTTTCGATCTAACCGGTAAAGTCATTCTTGGTGGTTCACCATTGACGATTATATCATACATTTCTGAAACTACAGTCTGCATTGCAGATTTTGTCTCCTCAGCACTCATTCTCGCTGCCATTATTGTTCACCTCCAAAAAGGGTTGATTGGCCAGAAGGGGGTTTGATCACCGGTTCTGGAATTGGTTCAGATGTTGTTTCAATTGCTTCATTGTCACTATTTTCATCACTAATATTGTTT
>JAKMFF010000150.1 GCA_022425585.1 Candidatus Poseidoniaceae archaeon | reverse complement strand
CACCTAATGGTCAAGTCAGTTTGGCGGTGTGGGTTCCTGTCATGGAAGGCAACATGACTGTTCCAGTAATTGCTGAGTTTGGTCCATATTTCGATGAAGCATCGGTTGAAACTGGCGGTATTGAAGAGCCTGGTACATGGCTTGGTACTATGATGATTGAACAGATAATACCACATGGATTTGCTTTTGCTCAAGTTTCTGTAATGGGAACTGGACGTTCAAATCACTGCATGGATTTGATGGGTACCGCTGAACAACTAGGTGTTGATGCAGCGGTTACTTGGCTTGGTACTCAGGATTGGAGTAATGGTAACGTTGGGATGATTGGCAAGTCATATGACGGGTCAACTCCTTGGCAAGCAGCCATGTTTGGTAATGAGCACTTGACCACCATTGTCCCTATTTCTGGGTTAATTGGCGTAATGGAATTGATGTGGCGCAATGGCAGTAGTGAGGCAAGAGCCCCAATTATGCACAACGGAGTTTACGGTTCGTACGGCCTTGACGGCGACTTAGAGGATACTGGAAACATGTGTCCAGATTACATTGCTGGGCCAGCAACTGGTGGAGCGGCTTGGGCTTGGGGTAGTGAAGCGGCAGGCGAATACTGGGCAGAGCGCTACTTCCTTGACCGAGTTATTGACAATTACAACGGCAGTGTTTACCTGATACAGGGTATGCATGATTGGAATGTCGACCCGCACATGGCGGTTCCAACAATCAATCGACTATACGATGCTGATATTGAAGCTAAGGGCTTGTTTGGTCAATGGGATCACGATTATCCAGACCGTCCGCAGATTATGTTTGACCGCAGTGGGGTTGGCCGAGGCGGGGAAGCGTTCCCCGAAATGGTGCGCATGGATTGGATGCAAGACTTACTAGAGTGGTTTACCTATTATCTCAAAGAAGAGGGTCCACAACCTTGGCTTGGCGTAGAGATACAATCTAACCAAGGAGATTGGCGCTTTGAGGACCGTTATCCAATGAGTGAAACTACCGAAGTGGTTTGGGAATTAGGTAGCGCAGATTTGATGTCAAGTGGTGATGGTAATGCGATTCGTCCAGATGCAAGTTCAGGACCGGTTTATCAAACTCCACCACTAGAAGAAGACCTCTATTTTGGCGGCCTACCTCGCCTACACGTCAATGTAAATACCGCAACTCTTGGTGGTCAAATTTACGCTCTGATGGAAGATTGCTTTGAAGGAACATGCATTCACATTGGTCATGCCATTATGGATTTGAGATATCATGCAGGTGGCTCACAAGTGCAAACATGGACACCGGTATTTGAGGAAATTACTGCAGTCATGGAATTTTTCCCCATGGATGTTGAAGTTGAGGCAGGGCACAGTATAAAATTGACCTTGCGCAGCACCGGAGAGGATTATCTGCCATCAGCAGCCTCTACTCTGGTAACTGTGGTTGATTCAGGCTCAACCTTACAACTCGATGTTTTTGACCCAGCAACGAGAGAGTATTACCAGATAGTTCAGTGTACTGCACAAATATGTTTAGACAACGCTTAACTCGATTATATTGTCAAATTTAGTTTTCAACTATCATCTAGCGTGAAACATTATTTACTCAATTTTTTATCAATAAACCACTGGCTGAAAATTATGAGTAAGAACTGGAATAAGATATGGCGCTATATCCACTTAATTGCTGGACTAATATTGGTAATATACCATGGCAGAATTGCCTACTATCACTATGGATTTGTCGACACGGTTTGGTCGGCAGATACCGATAAATTTGTTTCTACCACTTTGATATTCTTTGTCATGTGGACTGGATTAGCAAAGTGGCCGATATATCCCTGGTATAAGAAGCGACAAAATAAGAAACGTCGCGACGCTAAAGCCGCTGAAAAGATAGTAGTAGAGTGATTTAATATACTCCGCGAAGGTGATTTAGGCAAAAAAGCGCAATTTTTGCTTAATCTATTTAGGTAGATATTATAAATAAATACCATAACTCAAGAACCGATGTTTAAGCAAATAAACTCTATGCCTGCGAAGGTCTGCTTAGCGCTTTGCGCTCTGGTAAGCCTAATTTATTCTTTGAATTTCATGCTGTTTGCTGATTGTTATGTAATCGGTGGAGATGGTTGCTTTACCGTCCTATCAAATGATGCAGCCGAAGGCACCCAAGCATGGGGACGAGGAGGTCCAGAAACTGGTTTCAATGGAGTGCTAATGTTTGGCATGTTCCTTGCCGTCATGCTGCTAATGAACGAGGGCGCTAAAGGAATGTGGCGCATGATGATTCCAGTAATAGTTGGATTCTCCGCACTAACCGCATCAATTTGGATCCATGGTGATTTCACTGATGCCAGTGAAACTCCAAAATATGCTACTTTGATAACCACCGCACTGTATACTGCGGCATATTTCCTACTGCGAGATGAAGGAGTCAATGATGGCCTTAGTGACTACAAACCAGGAATAAATGTCAAAGATAAGTTTGCGTTGGTAGCTTTGGGGATTTTGGTTTTGACCGGTCTGTTTTATTCTCTGCGAATGATTTTCACCCCTGACAGTGTTATTGCTGATAACTTTGATACAGTAATCCCAGGCATGGCCGATGGAATGGGTACACCATCAGATGCGACGGTTGCAGTATCGGGAAGTCTGATTCTAGTTTACACACTTTGGGCAGGTTTGGTTCTTACTGAGGGAGCATCTGGAAAGTGGACTATCATTCACCCTTCCATGTTTGCTTTTATGACACTAGTTATCGCGACCTATGTCGGTCTTATTGTTGGTACCGCAAGAAACGTAAGTGATTTACAGCAGATGGATGCAGCAACTGGTGCAGTAGTAATGTTGCTAACAATGCTCGCTTACTT
>JAKMFF010000135.1 GCA_022425585.1 Candidatus Poseidoniaceae archaeon | reverse complement strand
GCGGGGAAAAAAAGCCACAGACGCCCATATTCAAAATTTAACACCTTTCATAATCGGCTAGTGAGATTAGACAGTTTTCCATCTCTTTTATTCCTTTGTTTCCACTGTAGCATGTAAGTAAAAATATACTTAGTAATTGTCAATAACCGAGAGTTTTACGGATGGACATGAACCTAGAAGTCGAAATCGGGATTGCAAAACTCGAGCCAGATGCAATTACCCCGACACAAGGCAGTGCACAAGCTGCAGGGTGGGACCTATATGCACTGGAAGAAACCATAGTTAAAAAACATCAAAGTTCAATGATAAGGACTGGTATTGCTGTAGCTATACCTAATGGCTGGGAAGGACAAATCAGATGCCGGTCATCGCTAGGTAAAAAGGGCATGATCATGCCTAATGGACTTGGGACGATTGATTCTGATTATCGCGGGGAGTTGATGGTACTTGCAACCTGGATAGGTCAAGGAGAAGAGTTTCTAGTTAGAAAAGGTGAAAGGGTTGCTCAATTGTTATTTGCCCAAGTACCAACTGTTAAATTTATTGAAATGGAATACAACGAACTTGGAATTACCGACCGTGGAGTTGGTGGTTTTGGCTCATCAGGAGAGTTCTAACATTTGTTTTAAGTAGTATCGGAGAGATATAGATACTTGATAACATATGGAAGAAAATTTTCACATAAATGAAGAGTTAGCATTATTTGGCATACTGGGAATAATGATTGTATTATTTTGGCGTAAACCAAATTCTGGAACTTCGAGAAATGTCGCGATACGACAAAGATTTGCCAATCCACCAGGAGCTTTTGCAGTATTCTTTGCGAAAATCATAACCTTAGCAATTTTAGTAATTTCAGCCTCTGCATTAATTGAATACTCTACCAACATCGCAGATTATGAAGAGATAAAATGCGACTCAAGAGAACATAATCATCATCGTCAGTGTAATTATGAGCAGTATACTTCAGATGATCTCAAATTACAATTAAACGGGTTCTTGTTGACTCCTGAAGTAGATTTAGGTGTTGAGGTTGGAGATGATCTACCACATACCAACTCACCAGATGGGCCATGGTTCTGGGCATACTATATTGCAGGATGTTTAGTCTTAACCTCTGGATTTAGCCTGGCAAAAAGGCGTCGCAAGATTCACGTTAAAGATATGCTCGAAGCTGAGAACAACCTCAGACCAATAATCAGGCGGTTAGCACTTGACCCTAACGGAGTCGTAGAGGGGAGAATTAGTCTCCCTAGTCCGGTTGCATGTTCAAAAACCAGCAAGAAAGGAAATCGAAGAATCGCAATCATCTATTTTTTCTCAGCCCTAATGATGGTTACTACTCTATTGAGTATTTATGATTATTTTTACCGCATCGATTCTGGAATACATATGCTGCCAAAGCATGAATTGCAGGCTGCGATACTTGGATTTATGGCTCTCGGCTTTGTGATAGCCGCAAATATTTCAATAAAATATCTTAGTGCAACATATATTGGTGAAGATGATTCCGTAATTCCCAACTTGTTAAGAAATCAGGAGCGCCCAAATCAAACTTCACCGGCGGCCACAAGTAGAGATAAACCTGTTTCGGCTAAGGATGTGTTAGAAGAGCTGGCTAATGAAATGCGTGCTGCAAGAAAAGAATCAGAACTACTTCGAGGACAACTAGCAGAGACTAAAATCAAGGTATCTGACCTAGAAGTTGAACTGGAAAAGAAAACGATTGAACTTGAGGGGATTCAAGCCATTAGCGTGGATATGGAAAGATTAATTCAAGAAAATGAAACACCTGGAAATAAGAATCTCTCGTTAATGGATTCAGTAATGGTAGGAGATAACCTGTTTAGCGGAGACAAGATTGACCAGCAAATTGTAAACGATCCAAAAGCTATTGCCAGGGCAGCAATAGAAGCTTACAAGGCGGGTCGACAAGATTTAGAAAGTATAGAGTTTGATTTTTAATTAAGTCTATGAAATAGCGGCACTTCGCAAGATTATGGCTGAGGATAGACATGTCGATGTTCAATTCCTTGGAATTGTTGAATATGAAGAAGCTTTTTTGCTAATGAAAAATCTGCAAAATCAACGAATGAATGATGAAATAATTGACACAATGTTGGTTTTAGAACATCCAGAGATTGTTAC
>JAKMFF010000132.1 GCA_022425585.1 Candidatus Poseidoniaceae archaeon | reverse complement strand
TTCATTTTCGCCATGATATCACCTACTTTCCTAACTCCTCTCTTTGTTCTTGTACGTGCCAAGGTACAGTCTCGTAAACTTCAGTAAAAATTGTTGATGCTGGTGGGTACGGGCCACTAGCCAAGTCACCAAATTCGCATGCTTCTTTGTATGCAGTCATTACCTCATCATCTATTTTCTTCTCTAATTTAGCATGATTCTTTTCATCCCAATTACCAGATTTGATTAGATATTGCTTCAATCGCTCAACAGGGTCTCCACCTGGCCAACATAGGAATTCGTCATCAGGTCGGTAAGCCGACGGATCATCTGATGATGAGTGAGCGCCTGCTCGATAAGTGTAGACTTCGATATGGGTTGGCCCCAAGCCAGCACTAGCTCTCTCACGAGCCCATCTTGTAACGCTGTAAAGAGCCAAGAAGTCATTTCCATCAACTCTTATTGAAGGGATGTCGTAAGCCAAGCCACGTTCTGCAAAGGTTCTTCCACCAGTTGCTAGGTTTTGATGGGTTGAAATAGCCCATTGATTATTTACTACATTGAGAATAACAGGAGGCTTGAATGTTGATGCAAAATTGAGAGCGTAATGGTAGTCTCCTTGTGCAGAAGTACCGTCGCCAAGCCATGTTATACATGCCTCATCCAAACCCTTGTAGGCACTGGCCATTGCTACACCAACTGCTTGTGAAAACTGAGTTCCAACCGGTGAAGATATTGAGATGAACCTACCTTCTTTCCAAGTATAGTGGACAGGCATCTGTCTACCTCTAACATTGTCTTCTGTATTTCCTATACATTGGCAAATCATGCTAACCATGTCTCTGCCTCTGACAAATTGAGCACCAGGCTGACGGTATGAGGGGAATATCCAATCATTGTCTTCCAAAGCCATAGTTTGTGCAATAGCAACTGCTTCTTCACCAAACGAACGCATGTAGAATGATAGTTTACCGGTTCTTTGCATTTTTAGCATTCTATCATCAAAGATTCTAAGACGCATCATATACTCTAAACCTTGAATGAGTTGTTCGGCTGAAATATCCGGAATCCACTCACCCTTTGCTTCACCATCATCGGTCAATACACGGACTAGTCCTGATGCGTGCTTGATTGTATCATCGGCGCTGCACTTGGTAGGATCTGGCCGGTTCAAGTCTCCAGGCTGTTCTTTGAATTTACCACCAAAGTCGGCTTCTTCCCCGGGTCTAAATGGTGCAGTTCCAATGGTGTAAGGTGTGGTTACAGCAGTCTTCCTATCACTCATCATTCCACCTCACGTTGAATTAGGTTTAAGGTATCTCTCATGGGTGAGTTTTCGCCATTCACCATGACATAAGCACCCGGTAAGACTTCCTCATTGTTTGAATCATACGTTTTTCGATAAAGTAAACCCGCTTTGTAAGATGACCTAACAAGAGGTCCACTTGCCACTCCTGAGAACCCTAAGTCTATCGCCTCTTGTGCCCAGATGTCATACATTTCTGGTTCTGGAAAGCGATCGATTTTCAAATGCTTGCTCGAAGGTGCCAAGTATTGCCCGATGGTTAATAGGTCAACATTTGCCTCGCGAATTAACTTGAGTGATTCACTAATCTGTTCGTCAGTTTCTCCAACTCCAACCATCAGTGATGTTTTGGTTATTATATCTGGGCGGAGTTTTTTGGCATGCTTCAATATTTCTATAGACTGGCTAAAAGAAGCCCTATGGTCTCTTACAGATGCATCAAGTTGAGGTACACATTCAACATTGTGAGCAAACACATTTAGCGGGCTATTTTCCAATAATAATTCTAGGGCTGATAAATCACCTGCTAGGTCAGAACAAAGTAACTCAATGGTTAGATTTGGTAAGCGCTTGTGTACTTCATCGATGCATGCTTTATAGTGAGCAGCACCACTATCTGGCAAGTCATCACGATTGACTACAGTAATTACCAAATGGCGTAGATTCATTGATTCAACTGCGTCTGCAAGGTGTTTTGGTTCATCAACATCAAGTGGAGGTGGTCTTTTGATTGTGCCAACTGCACAGAAACGGCAACCCCTAGTACACTCTTGTCCAGCAATCATGAATGTAGCATCGCCACTTGACCAACATTCGTGGATGTTGGGGCATTTCGCCTCTTCGCAGACAGTGTGAAGTTTGTTATCTTTGACAGAAGCTTTAGTGTCGTTGAACATTCTTTGTTGCTCACCAGTAGGTAGTCTAGTTCTAAACCACGGTGGTAAACGGCTTTTTGGTTTGCTAGCGGGTTTATCGTTAGCCATTGGTAAATGTCTTGAAGCCATCGAATTCCCCCGTATTACAAGCCAGCGAATACTACTCTAAAAGGTGTATTAGTGCGATGAAATTGGTATGTTTTTCAAATACGACATTTATTGAGTGTGATTGACTTCGTAGGTTCATGGCAAAACCTGTTGTTTTCATTACCGGAGGTGGTCGCAGAATTG
This sequence comes from Candidatus Poseidoniaceae archaeon, assembly GCA_022425585.1. Next base: position 713 of record JAKMFF010000132.1, on the reverse strand, counting down.
GTGCAGCGATTTCCTCATTGTTGATGGACTCAGGCTACTTTGTCTTAATTCACGTAAGAAATTCAATCGATGAGGCTAAAGCGATAATTTCTGCCTACAGTGAGGCAAACAATGGTGAGATTAGCGGTGACATAATACGAGCTGATTTGGTAAATGATGACATTTCTGAATTAATTGCAACTGTGGCAAATCATCCAAAAGTGATAGAATATGGTGGCTTATTTGGGCTAATCAACAATGCATCTGTGTATCAGCCAATTGGTTTCGAAGAGTTAACCTTTGAAGAATTTAAGAAAAATTTCACCATCCATGTCGAAGTTCCATTCCTTTTGACCAAGGGACTTTACGAGCAACTCAAGTCCAAATCAGGTTCAATCATTGGTTTAGTGGATACATCCCAAGGTAGAGCATGGCAAGATTTGACTCATTACACCTCGAGTAAAAATGCGCTTAGGCAAATGATGATCAATTTAGCAGGAGATTTACATCCCCATGTTAGAGTCAATTGCATCGCCCCCGGAGCGATTATTTCGGCAGATTGGGAAATAGAGCATTTTGCTTCAGTACTAGAAAAGGTGCCCATGGGTCGCTCAGGCGAGCCAAAAGACATCGCTAGTGCGGCTAAATTTCTGCTCGAATCCCAACATATTTCTGGCCAAATCATCAATGTCGATGGTGGTTGGACCCTAGTAGAATAAGGGAGAAATTCAAAA
>JAKMFF010000114.1 GCA_022425585.1 Candidatus Poseidoniaceae archaeon | reverse complement strand
TTTTGACATGTTCTTCATCTTCAATACAAACTTGAATCATTGCGGCTAAGGTTGCATCCTCTACTTCATCGGGTTCTGCAAACAAGTTACTGAAGCTATCCAATTTATCCAAATTTTTGGCAATACTCACCATCGCCCTAAGGTCAGGTCTGTGTTCGCCAGAATTGGTTTTTGGGAGATTTTGGATACACCACGTGAATACACCATTAATGTCTTTGGGATTTACTGAAAGTTTCGGTTCGGGGTCCTCAACCTTTCTTGGCTTGGCATTCTTGACTTGTTCCATCATTCTTTCAGCATTTTCTTGGATATTCCCTATCGACAATTCAAGAAACAAGGTTCCGGCCTCTATCGCCATATTTGTTTGAAACGCTTTGATGGCATGTGCATGGGCATTCCAAGCATGTCTAGCTGCGTCGAACATGTGGCCAAGTGACGCTCTTATTCTGGAAGCACCGAGTCTTGAGATTGCAATTGTTTCATGTGCATGATCACCATCTCTGGTAATTTCTGAGTAGACATTCAGAGCCATTAGTGGTGCATTTGTTGCCATCAGTAATGCAGCTCTATTAAGAAGAGATAAATCATGGTCACGGCTTGCTTTCGCAACAGACTTTAATCTTAACTCAGCCCACTCTAAATCATCTTTAGCACCTTCAATATCGCCGCTTTCAAATCTCGCTAAACCTCTCTCCATGCGAAGCCTTCCCTCTAATTTTAGATCTCTAGTTTCAGGGTCTTTGGTAATCTTGATGGCATCGTCAATAGCCTGTTCCAATTTATTGTCGCCTAACATTCTTCTTCTAACTAAACCGATTGTTGCAGTTTCGGCAGGCGACAATCTCGATGCAACTAGTTCAAATAATTCTGCGGCATCAAGAAAGAGTGCTGCTTCTGCAATCATTAGCCATGATTCAATAGCCATCTCGTCTTTCCATTTAGATAGAGTAACTTGGTCTACAGGTCCTTCAGAACGCCATTTAGATACTAATTTACCTGGTGTATTAGGGACCTCAATATCAGACATACTAATCAATCTCCCGTGGAATTTTCGCTACATTGGAGATAAATGAACTCTCTGCTGTAATTCTATCGACCTTTCCAGTCCATCCAGCAGCCCCTGCGTGTCCGCCTCCTTCACCACCAATTTGTTGTGCAATACTTGTCATTATCTCAGCGAGGGAGATTCCTTGTGAAGTTGCATTTTTTGTTGCTCTTGCGGTAAGTCTAGTTTCTCCGTCGCGACTTCTACTAACAAGAGATATGTCATGCCCTATCCCAAGCAATAAACTTGCAAGTCTACCCTCAAGCGTACCACAGTACGAATGAATTATTGACCACTCCCCTGATTCGGTAGATTTGGCGCGTTGCATTCCATTGAGCAGGCTTCCTCGTTCACTCGAATTAATTTCACTTGATTCCAACCATTCAACAAAACTGGCATATTCAATCTTTGAATCATTGAGGATTTGATGTGCAGTCGTAAAGGAATCCTTTGTATTATGCTTGAATCTTCCACTGTCGGTAATTAGTCCAGCAAGTAGCAATTTTCTAACAGGTTCAGTTAGTGTAGAAGATGAGTGGTTAATGAGATACTTAGCGATAATTTCAGTCGTTGCAGAAACGTTCATTTTTATCATCAAATCAGAACTTGAAAACTGCCAGCTATTTGATTCATGATGGTCGATTATACACTTTGGTACGCCTTCTGGCAGCTCAAAACCGATTTGGCTCTCTGAGGCTGCATCAACAATTATTATTCCACCTATACTGCTGGGTAAATCGGAACTACTGCTTATTTTTCTGAAAGGTGCACTTAATTCGACACATACTCGTTTTGAAACCCTGCCCAAATGCAAACCACAAGCCATCATGTTAGGATTTGATGCAGCAAGAGATATTGCAGAACCAACCGTATCCATATCACCATTCATTCCAGTGATTACTGGGACTGCTCCATTTGAGCATGCTTTCTCTATCCAATCATTAAGAGTAACAAGATTGTCACTTGCAGAACTAGCGTTTTGAATCAATTAGATCCCTCTAGAACCTTCTTTAGTTCTTCATATGAGTTCATCAAGTCAGTCTCTCTTGTCTGCAGCCGGTCTAGGTGTTCGGAAATAGTTTTGATATCATTTTCGAGTACTTCAACAAGGGATTTTCTGTCAGCAACCTCGATTAAAACTCCACCTAGTTGTTGGTGAAGAGCTAGCTCTTTTGGCTGATTTGATACTGCATCAGAGGTCGCCTTTAGTTCCAGAATTTGAGCATTAAGGCTTGCCATTTGCTGACGTGTCGATTGTATTTCAGAAACGACGACTTGAAACTGTTCCATCTCACTCATATTTGCTCACCATTTTTACTC